>JBCBSO010000315.1:0-5337 GCA_039819205.1 Actinomycetota bacterium | reverse complement strand
CCAGCACGACGACCGCATCCGCGGCGTGCTGGCCGATGCGCTACGAGCCACCAACGCCGCCGGCGACACACACTGTGACCCACAACTCGGAGCGCGGCTGCTGTTCGCCGCGGTCAACGGCATCCAAGTCGAGGCACGTAAAGGCGTGTCGTACGACGATGCGCGAGCGACCCTGCTCCTCACCCTCGACGCACTTCGCTGAGCACACCTTGACCACCCATCTCACCGACGCCGCGAACAGTTTGGAAACGAACGCTTCCTAACAACCAACGATCTCCCCAACAAGCACCAACCGAAAGGACCCCACCAATGAACCGCTTCACCAACCGCAACGTCGTGATCACCGGCGGCTCGAACGGCATCGGCCTCGCTACCGCTCAGCGCGTCAGCGACGAGGGCGGCACCGTGCTCGTGACCGGCCGCGACCGTGAGCGACTTGAGGTTGCCGACAAGATCGACCGCGTCACCGCGATCGAGAACGACTCGTCCGCCGCCGACGCCGGCGCCACACTGCGCGCCGCTGTCGACGAGCACCTCGGCGGTCGAGTCGATGCACTGTTCCTGAACGCCGGTATCGGCGCGTTCCAACCCATTGGAGCCATCGAGCCCAACGAGTTCGCCCGCCAGTTCGATATCAATCTGCGCGGCCCGATGCTGCAGTTGTCGGCACTCGAGTCGGCGCTCGTCGACGGCGGATCTGTGCTCTTCAACTCGAGCGTGGTGAACGACCTAGGGATGCCCAACGCCGGCATCTACGCCGCGACCAAGGGTGCCGTGCGTTCGGCGATGCAGGTGTTCTCCACCGAGCTCGCAGGACGGTCGATTCGCGTGAACGCGGTGAGCCCGGGCCCGATCGACACCGGGTTCTTCGCCGCCACCGGGCTGAGCGAGGTTGAGATCGAGGGCTTCGCCCAACAGATCCTGCAGCAGGTCCCGCTCGGCCGATTCGGTGCACCCGAGGAGATCGCCGCAGCGGCAGCGTTCCTCCTTTCCGACGACGCCAGCTTCGTCACCGGCACCGAACTGGTGGTCGACGGCGGCATGACCTGATCACGACGAACCAGTTCGACGACGCAAGTACCGGGGATTCCGTGCACGAAGCGCACGAAATCCCCGGTAGTTCCGCGAAAAGGTGGCAGCGTCAGCAGAACAGTTGGAGCTGCCAACCCGAGTCGACCGAGACCCCGCCGTTGTCGGTCGTGAAGACGACGACGCGCGTCGGGTCGGTGATGTCGAGCGCAGTCAGCACGCGTGCCGCGTCCGGCAGCCCGGTCGTAGTGCCGAGTGTGGCCGACCACGAACAGGTGCCGACGTTGATGTCCCCGAAGTCCACTCGATAGCTCCCGGCAAAGTCACGAGTAAACCCGAACTCGGGCGACGACACGCGCCCGGCCACGTCGGGGGCATTGGTCGATTTCACGACCCACATTGGCTCGAGCCGGGCGACGTCGCTTGCGAGCTCTGTGAGCGAGGCGCTCGTGTAGTACCCGACGATGTCGATCACGATGTCGACGGACCCCTTGAAGTTGTAGACCGCGATCGCTCCCGCTGGCGATAACTGCACGTCGACCTTATTGGGGGTCGGCGGTGCGCCGGCAGCCACGTTGAGGTTCGACAGCAGCGGCACCTCAGTTAGGTTCGCCGGAAACACACGAATGTTGGACGACGTGGTGGCATTCGTCGCTGTCACATTGAGGGCCACACCCACGGCATCGGGCGGAATCGCCAGGGGTCCCGTGCACTCGCCGTTGTCGCCGTGGATGGCGACCGTGAAGGTGTCGCCCTCACCGAGCGGAGTGCTGCGCGGGCCGACGTTCTGAGGCGGTGGGCGCGTGTCGGTCACGCGACAGCCAGCGGTCGGCACGAACGTGGCATCCTCGTCACCGGGCGCTGCGTCGGCCGACCAGGCGGCGGAGATCAACAACGTGCTGATCACCCCGAGCGCTACGGCGGTGGCGAACCACATCACCGAACGAATCCGAATCGTCCCGTCCATCGTGCAACCTCTCAATCAGCCCGGCCGAGTGCCAGCGGCTGCGCCGACACTGCCACAGCGCTGCACGATGCGTATGCCGGCGGGGATGACGGGAGCCCGAGCCGTCATCCCCGCGGTGTGCAGCCGAATTGTTCGCGATTTCCGGCGGGAGGCGCCGGAAATCCCCGGTTTTTCGGCTCGGCACCGGCCGTGCCGCACACGAACGTCACCGAGGGCCCGTCAGGGGGAGCCGACGAGCTCGCGGTCGCCGCGGCCGTCGCCGGGCCCGTCATCGAGTTGGTCGTCGAACTCGGCGTCGATCGCAGCGTTGCCGTCAACGTCATCACCCACGTCGGGCTCGGCGTCGATGTCGATGTTTGGCAGCAGCCGATCGAGCCAGCCGGGCAGCCACCAGTTGGTGTCGCCCATCAGCTTCATCATCGCGGGAACCAGCACGATGCGCACGATGGTCGCATCGACGAGGATCGCCGTCGCCAAGCCGAGGCCCATCATCTTGATGATCGGGTCGTCACCGAGCACGAAGCCCGCGAACACGGCGATCATGATCAACGCCGCCGAGGTGATCACCCGAGCGGTTGTCGCCAGGCCGGTGATCACCGCGCGGTCGTTGTCGCCGCTTCGCAAGTACTCCTCACGCACCCGCGACAGCAGGAACACCTCGTAGTCCATCGACAGTCCGAACAGTACGGCGAACATGAACATCGGGATGAATGACACGATCGGCACCGTCGATTCCAGCCCGATGAGCCCCTTGGCCCAACCCCACTGGAACACCATCACCAACACGCCATAGGCCGCGCCGATCCTCAACAGGTTGAGGAGCGCGGCCTTGGCAGCGACGACCACCGACCGGAACACCGCGGTGAGCAGCAGGAACGACAGACCAACGACGGCGGCAATGAAGATCGGCAAACGATCGCTGATCCGGCCGGCGACGTCGCCGAAGTTGGCGGTTGCCCCGCCGACGTGGGCGGTCGCCTCCGTACCGTCGAGCACATCGACGAACACGTCGCCGCGCAGTCGCTGCACCGTGTCGAAGGTTGCCGCGTCTTGCGGTGCACTCGTTGGAATCGCCACGATGCTCGCCACACCGGCGTCCGCATCGAACTCGGCCGGCGCGACCTGAGCGATACCGGGATCGGCGGCGATCGCCGCGGAAAGGTCGTCGACGAGCTCGCCCGCTTGTTGATCAGCCGACACGTCGACGGCGATCACCAACGGACCGTTCGTGCCCGGACCGAAGCCGTCGGCGACGAGGTCGTATGCCCGCCGCTGGGTCATCGACTCCGGACTCGTGCCGGCGTCGGGGAAGCCGAGCTGCAACGCGAGCACCGGTGCGGTGAGCGCCAGCAGCAGCACCGTGACGCCGATCGCATACGGCCAGGCGTGGCGCGACACGTGACGCCCCCAGCGCTCCCACCGGGCACCGACGGTTCCCGTCGAGTGACGCCGGTGGATGCCGATGCGGTTGATCCAACCGCCGGCAAGACCGAGAAACGCCGGTAGGAGCGTGATCGAGGCGATCACCATGATGGCGACGATCATCGAGGTGGCGATACCCGCCGCCGTCATGAAGGGCACGCCGGCAACGCCGAGACCGAGAATGGCGATCACCACGGTGCCGCCGGCGAAGACCACCGCCTGTCCTGCGGTGGCCACAGCGCGCCCCGCGGCGTCGGCAACGGGGTGTCCATCGGCCAGGTACTCGCGGTGGCGGGTGACGAGGAACAGCGCGTAGTCGATCCCGACACCAAGTCCAATCATGCTGGCCATCTGGGGCGCCCAGCTCGGCACGTCGACGACATACGCCACCAACGCCATCGCGCTGATCCCGAGCAGCAACCCGAAGATCGCCATCCCGATCGGGAGGCCCATGGCGATCACCGAACCGAACGCCAACAGCAGAATCACCACCGCCGCCGCGATGCCGATGAGCTCGGCCGTGCCGGTCTCGCCGCCGTCGAACGAGCTATAGAGATCGCCACCCGCTTCGATCTGCAGCGGCGACGTGGCGCCGAGCTCGTCGAGCGCCACTTCGAGATTCTCGAGGTCGCTCACGTCAAGGTCCTCAAGTACGGGGTACTGCACCATGAGCAACGCCACCTCACCATCGGGTGAGATCATCCCTGCCGCAGCTGTCGGGTCGCCGCTCGCAACAGCGCCGGCAGGGTCGGTCGTCGTCACCACCTTCGGGAGCGATGCCACTTCCTGCTGCACCTCAGCGAGCGCGGCCTGTGACGCGGCCGAGTCGTAGAACGATGTCCCGTCGGCCGCCGCCATGACCACCTGCGCGGTCAGACCGGCGCGATCCGACGATGCCGATTCGAGCAGCTCGGTGGCTCGCTGGCTGTCCAGACCTGGCACCTCGAACGAGTCTTCGAGTTCGCGCCCCAGCGTGGACGACGCGGCAACAACGGCGACAGCGACAACAACCCACGCGCCGATCACCACCCACGGGCGACCTGCCGAGAATCGGCCGAGGCGATACAAGAACGCAGACATGAACACTCTCTTTCAGGGGGGGGGCGGAGCCCGACCGGCGTCGGGCGTGCTCCATCGTCTCGATCGCCGGTCGCGGACACATCGGCACGATGGGCGGTTGACGACTGGCCGATCGTGCGAGTCCGGCATCAGCCTTTCGGCTGATGCCGTGATCGAAGAACGCGTCGTAGCCTCGTTGTGGTGAGGGGCGTCTTGCGCTCGATGTTCTCGCAACCAGCGATCGCCGACCCGCCGCGCCGCGTCTGGCGTGATTGGGTGCTGCTCGCTGCGGTGTACGCAGCGGCGGTGCTCGAGACTGCGTTGCGAACCGACATGGTCTGGAGAGTCCCGTCGCTCATCGTGGCCCTCGCCATTGGACCGACGGTGCTGTTTCGCCGCACCCATCCACTCGTCGCCCTGACGATCGCCTTCGGCGCCGTCGCGGCGGTCGACGTCGCCGCCTTGATTGCCGGCGTGGAGTGGGACGGTCATTACGCGATGGCCTTCTTGCTCACGCTTCCCTACGCGGTGTTCCGCTGGGGTTCAGGTCGTGACGGCGCGCTGTCGTTGTTGATGCTCCTTGCGCCCACCATTCTCGGCTCGCTGGGGCAACCCAACCCGGTCGGCAACGCGTTCGGCGGAGCGGTGATCGTGCTGTTGTCGGCGTTGGTGGGCGCCGTCGTTCGCTACGAGTTCGACCTCATGCGCCGCCGCGTCGACGATGCCCGAACCGAACAGCGCGAGGAGATCGCCCGCGATCTTCACGACACGGTTGCCCACCACGTGTCGGCGATCGCCGTCCAGGCGCAGGCGGGGCTTGCGGTGGCGGCGAACGACCCGATGACGGCGGTCGAGACCTT
>JBCBSO010000314.1:0-5340 GCA_039819205.1 Actinomycetota bacterium | reverse complement strand
CTCGACGACTGATCGACGCCGCTGTTGGCGCAGACGAAACCGTGATGCGTTTCGGTGATGAGCACCGGACCGATCTGTCGAACGATCCGCCGTGATTGACCGAGGACCACCTCGACGAGACGCGCGTCCTTGTCCCATTGGGCCGCATAGCTGAGCGCAAACGGCGAGGGCGTCACCTCGTCGAGTTCCACTGCGCAGCCCTCGGCCTTGGAGACGATCTTCGAGCCCACCACGAGCACATCCCCGTCTGCGAGCGGCCACCCTTGCGCAGCGGCGGCGCGATGAATCATCTCCCCGAGATCATCACCAGGGGCGATCTCGGGCAGGCCGTCGACGCCAACGATCTCGATACGCGACACGATGGCCCCTGCTAGAACGACACGTCTGCGAGGAACTCGCCGATCGCGTCGTTCACCGGCTCAGGGTTCGTGAGGTTCGCCGCATGAGCCCCGCCGACAACGACCACGCCGGACGCACCAGACAGCCCCGACGCCAAGATCTCGGCACGCTCCATCGAGATCGCCGTGTCGCGATCGCCGTGCACGACCAGTGCGGGGATGTCGATTTCGCCGAGGCGGTCGGTGATGTCGTCGCGATCCATGAGGCAGCGATACGGCTGCTCGATGAAGTCGTTCGGGCGTGCGCGCCACTCGGCAATCCACTTGGGGTGGTGCGCGGCGTCGTCGATGATGATTGTGGCCACGGCCTCGGCCAACTCGTCGACCGGACCCGCTGCGAGCCAGGTCTCGATCATCTGGTCGTAGGCCGGCACGTTCTCAGGCACCTCGATTCCAGCCTGCGTGTCGAGCAGGATCAGCCCGGCGACTCGCTCCGGAGCCAACAGCGCGGCGCGCAGGGAGAGGAACCCGCCCTGGCTCATCCCGCCGAGCACGGCTCGATCGATTCCAAGGTGATCGAGCAGACCGATCACGTCACGCGCCGAGTCCCAGTAGCTGAACGGTTGCCCGTCGTACTCGGTCGCGCCGAAGCCGCGTTCGTCCCACACGACGACTCGGTAGTTCTCGCGGAGCGCAGCAACCTGTGCGTCGAACATCGTGTGGTCCATCAAGAACCCGTGCGAGAACACCACGACGGGCCGTTCCCCGCCTGTGTCTTGAAAGTGGATTCGCTGGCCGTTGACGTCGGCAAAGGGCATGTGGAGGACGTTACTTCGATCCGGCAGGATGGACGGATGCCAAGTGTGTCGCAGTTGTTCGATGCCGAGTCGTGGACGCCGGTTGATGGATTCGACTTCACCGACATCACGTATCACCGGGCCCACGACGCCGGGGTGGTGCGCGTCGCCTTCGACCGGCCCGAGGTGCGCAACGCATTCCGCCCACACACCGTCGACGAGCTGTACCGGGCGCTTGACCACGCGCGGATGTCGACCGACGTCGGGTGTGTACTGCTCACCGGGAACGGCCCATCGCCGCGCGACGGTGGCTGGGCCTTCTGTTCGGGAGGCGACCAACGTATTCGGGGAGCCGACGGCTACAAGTACGCCGACGACGAGACGGCGGAGTCGATCGACCCAGCTCGTGCCGGTCGGTTGCACATCCTCGAGGTCCAGCGCTTGATCCGGTTCATGCCGAAGGTCGTGATCTGTGTGGTTCCAGGCTGGGCGGCTGGCGGGGGGCACTCCCTTCACGTGGTGTCCGACCTCACGTTGGCCAGCCGGGAGCACGCGCGGTTCAAGCAGACCGACGCTGATGTGGCCAGCTTTGACGGCGGATTCGGATCGGCGTATCTGGCGCGTCAAGTCGGCCAGAAGTTCGCCCGCGAGATCTTTTTCCTCGGACGCGAGTACACCGCCGCGCAGATGGTCGACATGGGCGCGGTCAACGAGGCGGTGCCGCACGACGAGCTCGAAGCGACCGCGCTGCAGTGGGGTCGTGAGATCTGCGCCAAGAGCCCGACCGCACAGCGGATGCTGAAGTTCGCCTTCAACCTTGTCGATGATGGCCTAGTCGGCCAGCAGGTGTTCGCCGGCGAAACGACACGGCTCGCCTATGGAACCGATGAGGCGCGGGAGGGCCGCGACAGCTTTCTCGAGAAGCGACCGGCCGACTGGTCGGGGCATCCGTATCACTTCTGAGTGGGCCGAATCGGACGGTGATCATCATCGACGATCCCGACGACGCGCGCTATGCCGCGTTTCGGCTGAACGAGCGCGGCCTTGCGAGCCGAGCAGACAAACGCGACGACGGCGGCGCCGGGTTGTTCCTCGCCGAAGGAGACCTGGTGGTCGAACGGGCCATCGACGCCGGCTGCGTGGCCGTCGCGGGCCTGGTTGATCGCGATCGACCACCGACAGTGGCCAATCGACTCGAGTGTCCGGTGTACGGCGCTGGCGACGCCGTTCGACAAGCAGTGACTCGCCTCGGCATGCCCCAGCGGATTGTCGCGCTGTTCGAACGTCCGGCACGGCCAGCGGCAGGCACGGTGCTCGCCGAGGCGCAGCGCGTCGTTGTGCTCGAAGGCATCGACAACCCGGCGAATGTCGGCGCGATCGTGCGCAATGCGACCGCACTCGGGTGGGACGCGCTGGTCCTCGATCACACCAGCGCTGACCCACTCGCGCGGCGTGCCTTGCGCGCTGCCATGGGGACCACGTTCGCACTACCCCACGCACGGACGACGTCGTTGGCCAACGACCTGGCAACCATCGACGACCTCACCTTGATCGCGTTGACGCCGGACGTCACAGCGCCAGCCATCGGCGAGGTGACGGCGTCGGGCCGGATCGGGCTGCTCATCGGGTCGGAGCGCGATGGCCTCAGCGACGAGCTGCTTGCCAGGGGGCAACCCACACGCATCCCGATGGCGGAAGGCGTCGACTCGCTCAACGCCGCTGCCGCCACAGCCGTCGCGTGTTACGCACTGGGCCGTCCGCAGTGACACATGACGTGCACCGCCTGGTCGCAACCATCGGCGTGGTCTGCGTGGTGGCCACCTGCGCACCCAACAGCCAGACAGACGAGGATTCGCTCTCGGCCGAGGCCTACTGGGCTGAGCTGATCGTTCCCGACTTCGTCGACTGGGACTCGTGGATCGCACGCCAGGAGCGGCTGCAGCGCTCCCAGTTCGAGGCCTACCAAGAGTGCTTCCACGATCAGGGCGAGGCGCTCGTCGCTCCACTGTCGACCGGTTTCGTGAGCGTGCTTGGGCCACTGACCGCCGAGTACGCCGAGCGCTACGGGTTCGGAGTTTCGATCGAGCCGGACGTGCAACAGATCGATGTCGGCGCTGATCCGCACATCGAGAATCCGACGACGGAGTCGTGGTCAGCGGCACGCGATGCCTGTGATGCACAGATCGAGCAATTGATGGCCGAACGCGAGCCCGAGTCGTTCGCCACGTCGGCTCTCGGCAGTAACGAGACCATTGCCGCAGCCGTCGAAGCCGCATCACAGACGGGGCAGCCAGCGGTGGTGGAGAACGCCGAGCGATGCTGGCGTGACGCAGGTGTGACGCCGCCGCAGACCGGCACGATCGACGAACAGTTCGCCGCAGAGCTCGAGGCTGCCAGACGCGACGGCCCGGACGCGCTCGACGCACTGCAGCAACGCGAGATCGACACCGCCGTTGCGGTACAACCGTGCAACGAGTGGGCAGCGATCGAACTACGGGAAGCTGCAGTCGCCGCGGTGACCGATGTGATCGTCGAGTACGGACCCGACGCCGGACTGACCGCCACGGCAATGCAGCGATTCGCCGACGAATAGAAACCCCCACCCGATAGAACGAGGGCCGATGTCAGCGGTGTTCTTGCTCTCGTGTCCGGACCAGCAAGGGGTGGTGTCGGCAACCGCTGCATTCATCGCCGAGCACGACGGCAACATCATCCACGCAGAGCAACATGTCGACGGGAACGGCGGCGCCGGCGCGGCGTCGTTCTTCCAGCGGATCGAGTTCGACCTCGACGGATTCGCGCTGCAACGAGACGACATCCTCACTGCGTTCTCGCCCGTTGCCGAGCGTTTCGGCATGCATGCCGAGCTGCGATTCACCGATGAAGTGATCCCCACCGCGGTGCTCGCATCGCGCCAGCCGCACTGCCTCTACGACGTTCTCACCAGATGGCGTACCGGTGAACTCCCGATCGACGTGCGCGTCGTCGTGTCGAACCACCCCGATCACCGCGAGTTCTGCGAGCACCTCGGGGTGCCATACGTGCATCTCCCGGTCACCCCCGAGAGCAAGCCGCAACAGGAAGCAGATGTGTTGGCGACGCTCGCCGAGCATGGTGCAGAACTGGTGGTGCTGGCCCGCTATATGCAGATCCTCTCGGATGGCTTCGTCGGTCACCATCCGCACCGGATCATCAACATCCACCACTCGTTCTTGCCCGCGTTCATCGGTGCGAATCCGTATCGTCAGGCACACGATCGCGGCGTCAAGCTGATCGGCGCCACGGCGCACTACGCCACGGCCGACCTCGACGAAGGCCCGATCATCGCCCAGGACACCGAGCACGTGTCGCACCGTGACGACGTCGCTCGCTTGACCCAGAAGGGTCGAGACCTCGAGACGATCGTGCTGGCGCGCGCCGTGCGCGCCCATGCCGAGCACCGGGTGCTCGTGCACGGTCGCAAGACGATCGTGTTCAGCTGACCGACTCGGCCACGGCCGAGCCAGCAGCTCGGCGCGAGCGCCGTCCGCGTGCGGACGCGCCGCTTGGCTCCCAGCGGAAGTACCGAATGGCAACAAACGCGCCGACGACACCCCACAGGGCCACGTAGCCGAGCTTTGCCCAGTTGAACGCCGGTGCGTCAACCAGTGGGTTGAAGCAGTCCTGGAAGGCCTCGACGAACGGCTTCAGTGGGAACACACCCCCGACCGCACCGATCCACTCCGGCGCATCGTCGGTCACGATGAACACGTTCGAGATGAACGCCAGCGGCAAGATAATCGCGTTGGCCACCGCGGAGGCCGACGATGCGGTGCGAATCAGCGCGGCGATCGCCATGCCGAGCGCAGCGAACGATGCCACGCCGACGAGGAAGGTGACTACCGCAGCGGGCATCTTGGCCAGTTCGATCTCCAGCCCGTACGCACCGACGCCGAGCGCGAGCATCACCACCACGCCGACGAAGGCGATGACGACCGCCGACAGCACGAACCCGCCGAGGTACACCCAGGTCGGCAGCGGCGTGCCACGCCACCGCTTGAGCACACCCTCGTCGCGGCGGATCGGCACCATGTTGGCGAGGTTGGTGTTGGTCGCCGCGTGGCACTGGCAGGTGCTGGGGTCGATCATCCGGAACGAGTCGTCCGGTGCGGGGAGGTCGAGGACCTCGACGCCCTCCCGCGAGGCGGAGACCAGCTGCACGTAGT
>JBCBSO010000313.1:0-5382 GCA_039819205.1 Actinomycetota bacterium | reverse complement strand
TACTCCCACCACCACATCGACCACGTGCTCGGCACGGCGCTGTTCGACGCCGAGGCCGGCGACAAGGGCTGGCCGAAACCGGTGGTGTACGCCCATCAAGACCTGCCCGATCACTTCCGACGGTACGAGCAGACCGTCGGCTGGAACACCGCCATCAACCGACGCCAGTTCGCCATCGACATCCCCGGGTGGAGCTTCCCGGGCGAATATCGCGATCCGGACGTGACCTACGCCGACCACCTCACCTTCACGCGCGGCGACCTGACCTTCGAGTTGCACCACGCCCGCGGTGAGACCGACGACGCCACATGGACGTTTGTCCCAGAGACGAAGGTGCTGCATCCAGGCGACCTGTTCATCTGGGCCGTACCGAATGCGGGCAACCCACAAAAGGTGCAGCGCTATCTGTCGGACTGGGCCGCCGCACTGCGTCAGATGGCTGCGCTGCAGCCGGAGATCATGCTCTCCGGACACGGATTGCCGATCTTCGGGAACGAGCGCGTCGTTCCCGCGTTGCTCGATACCGCCGAACTGCTCGACTCGCTGGAGAGCCAAACGTTGGCACTGATGAACCAGGGCAAGAACCTCGACACGGTGATCCACGAAGTCGAGATCCCGGCCCACCTACGCGACAAGCCGTATCTGCGCCCGGTGTACGACCACCCCCAGTTCTTGGTGCGCAACGTGTGGCGCCGGTACGGCGGCTGGTACGACGGTGAGCCCGACAACCTGCTGCCGGCACCGCGTGGCCAGCAAGCCGCCGAGTGGGTGGCACTTGCCGGTGGTGTGTCCGCCGTACTGGGTCGCGCCGAGACGTTGATCGCCGACGGCGACGCCCGCATGGCGTGCCACCTCGTGGAGTTCGCCGCCTTGGCCGAACCCGACAACGACGAGGTCTGGGCGGTGCGCGCGGCCGCCTACCGCGCCAACTCGGCGACACACGAGTCGTCGATGGCCCGCAACATCTTGCACCACGCCGCTTTGGCAAGCGAGGAACGCAAGCGCGATCTCGCCGGCGACTACTGAGCAATTTCCGGGGCTCGCCAAGAAATCGTGCGGGACATGTCCAAATCGGAGAGTGCCGTCCGTCGTACGTGTAGTGCCGCCGCCGGCGGCATGAAAACATCAACACGCCGATCACCATCGGAAGGGGACACGACCATGAAGTACGCACTGCTCATCTACGCCGACCATCACGAGGGCCCAGCCGAAGGCTCACCAGAGTTCGGCGCCGAGATGGAGGGATGGTTCGCCTACACCACCCAACTCACCGAAGCCGGTGCAATGCTCGGCGGCGAGGGGCTCCTGGGTGCCGAGACGTCTACCAGCGTGCAAGTGCGCGACGGCAAGACGATCACCCGCGATGGCCCATTCGCCGAAACCAAAGAGGTGCTCGGCGGGTTCTACATCGTCGACGTCGACAACCTCGACGCGGCGATCGAGTGGGCCGCGAAGATTCCCAACGTCGGCTACGGCACCGTCGAGGTGCGGCCGGTGATGGAGGTTCCGGACCAAGGGTGACCCGGGATGAGTCTGGACCGCTCCGCCCGATGACGCTGTACCGATGACGTTGTGCCGATGACGAGGCGCCGCACGCCCACCGTGGTGTCGGCCGTCGACGCGGCATTTCGGGCGGAGTGGTCCGGACTCGTCGCCACGTTGCGGCGCGAATTCGGCGACCTCCAGATCGCCGAAGACGCCGCGCAGGACGCGTTCGCTGCGGCCTCGCGCATGTGGCGGCGCGACGGCGTTCCCGAGCGTCCGGGCGCATGGCTGCTGGTCACCGCCCGCCGCCGGGCGATCGATGCACTGCGCCGCGCCAAGTCGCTCGACGATCGGTTGGCCACCTTGGCCGACGCTCCCCCGCCGTCGCCGCGCGAGATGCTCGACGACCAGCTCGCCCTGATCTTCGGCTGCTGCCACCCCGCGCTGTCCACCGAAGCGCAAGTGGCCCTCACGCTGCGCACGGTGTGCGGGTTGTCGACGGATCAGATCGCCCGCGCCTTCCTGGTGCCGAGCGCAACGATGGGCAAGCGCCTGGTGCGGGCAAAGGACAAGATCCGCCGTGCCGGGATCCCGTTCAGCGTGCCCGACGTGAACCTCCTCGACGAGCGCGTCGACGGTGTGGCTGCGGTGATCTATGCCGTGTTCACAGAAGGTCACGCCAGCACCGGTAACGACACGCTGATCCGCGGCGATCTGTGCGACGAGGCGATCTGGCTGGCAGAGACCGTCACAACGCTGCTGCCCGATCACGGCGACGTGCACGCGCTCGCGGCGCTGTGCCTGCTGACCGACGCCCGGCGGGCAGCCCGCTTCGGTCAGCACGGCGAGCCAATACTGCTCCCGGACCAAGACCGCGATGCGTGGGATCGCCACAAGGTGGCGAGAGGACTCGACCACCTCGTAGCGGCGCGTCGGCACGATGCCCGCGGCCCGTACCGACCGCACGCCGAGATTGCCGCGGTCCACTCGATTTCGCCGTGTTACGACGCCACCGACTGGACGGCAATCATCGGCGTCTACGACCGCTGGCTCGCCGCCGGCGGCAACGCGGTCGTAGCGCTCAATCGTGCGGTCGCGCTCGGCGAGCGCGATGGCCCCGATGCGGCGCTTGCGGCGCTCACTCCGCTGCTGGCGTCGGGCGAGCTCGACGACTACCACTATGCGCACGTCGCACACGCGACATCGTTACGCCGCGCCGGCCGCAACGACGAAGCGGTCGCCGCCTACGACCGCGCGCTGGCCACGTGCAGTAACGATTCCGAAGCGCGCTGGATCCGCGCGGAACGCGCCGAGGTCGCCACATCCGGGCGCACCCCGGCTGGTCACTCGTCACCACCGGCTGACACGTAACGTCACCGGCGTGGATCGTCGGATACTCGTCGTTGGAGCCTCGTCGGGAATCGGCGCAGCGGTGGCCCGCGAGGCGCTCGCACGGGGCGCGACCGTCGCCGGGGTGGCGCGCCGCGCCGACCGCCTGGCTGCGATACCGGGGCTGTTCGCCGCGCCCGCCGACGTGACCGACGCCGCGGCGACCGACACGGCCGTCGGCGCTGCGGTCCACTCGCTCGGCGGGCTCGACGATCTGGTGATCGCGGCCGGCATCAATCGGCCCGGGCTGATCGCCGACACCACAGTGAACGATTGGCAGGCGGTGCTCGACACCAACGTGATCGGCATGCTCAATACGGTCAAGGCGGCAGGATCGGTGCTGCGCTCTGGTCGCGCACCAACGCTGCTGGTGATCAGCTCGAACGCGGCCCAACAGGTGGTGAGTCCGCAGAACGCGATCTACTCAGCGAGCAAGGCCGCCGTGCACGCGCTCGCCGACGCGCTGCGCTTGGAGTTCGCCGGGGCCGTGCGGGTCGTCGAACTCGCGCCGGCCTACGTGCGCGATACCGAGATCCACCGCGACTACGCCGATCCGGCGCACCGGGCGGAGGCCGACGAGCGACAGCACACGAACGGGATGGACCTCGACCACGTCGGCCGGCTCATCGTCGATGTGCTCGCCGAGCCGTCCGACATCGAGGTCCGCCTGATACAGGTGAGCAAGCCCGGCTACGTGTTGCGCCCGTATCGCACTTGAGCCGTGTCGCCACGAGATCGCAAGCAGTCCGCTACCAGTCGGTGGCGATGTACTGCGTCTCGCAGAACTCGTAGATCCCCTCGGTGGCGCCCTCACGGCCGAGGCCGGACTGTTTCATTCCGCCAAACGGCGCCGCCGGATCGGACACCACCCCCCGGTTCACGCCGATCATTCCCGCCTGTAACCGCTCGCTGACGCGCATCCCCCGGCCGAGATCGGCCGTGTAGACATATGCGACCAGGCCCATCTCGGTGTCGTTCGCCGCAGCGATCATCTCGTCGGTGTCGGCGAATGAGATCACCGGTGCGACCGGGCCGAAGATCTCATGGCGCGTGATCGGCGTGCCGTGCTCGACGTTGCGCAAGACCGTCGGCGCGTAGAAGTGCCCTGCTCGGTCGAGCGGCCCCCCGCCGACCGCCGCCTGGGCACCAGCGCCGAGTGCTTGCGCGACGAGGCGGTCGATCGATGCCACGGCCTCGGCGTTGATCATGGGCCCAACGTCGGTTCCGGGGTTGAAGCCATCATCCACCTGCAGCGCTGTCATCGCTGCGGCCAAGCGGGCGGAGAACGAGTCAGCGACCGACTCGTGGACGAAGAATCGGTTGGCGGCCGTGCAGGTTTGTGCCGAGTGACGCATCTTGGCGAGCAGCGCGCCGTCGACCGCGGCGTCGAGATCGGCGTCGTCGAACACGATGAACGGCGCGTTGCCGCCGAGCTCCATCGTGACCTTCAGCACGCGGTCGGCGGCCCGCCGCAGCAGCACACGGCCGACCTCGGTGGATCCGGTGAACGACACCATGCGCACGGCCAAATGATCGACCGCAGCGTCGAACCACTCGGCGGCGCGATCGGTGGGCACGACGTTGAGCGCGCCGGCCGGAACACCGGCCTCGTGGAACAACTCGGCGAGGCGGAGCGCGGTGAGCGGCGTCTCGGCGGCGGGCTTGACGACAACGGCGTTGCCCGCCGCAAGCGCGGGCGCCAGCTTGCGGGTGAGCATCGCTGCCGGGAAGTTCCACGGGGTGATGACGAGCACAACCCCGACTGGTGGATGACGGACGATGATTCGGTTCGCGCCGCCGGGGGCGACGCGCAGCGACCCCTCGATGCGCACCGCTTCCTCCGCATTCCAGCGGAAGAACTCTGCGGCGTAGGTCACCTCTGCGTGCGAATCGACCAGCGGCTTGCCGTGTTCGAGGGTGATCAGGCCGGCCAGCTCGTCGCGGTGTTCGAGCATCGCCGCCCAGCAGCGCCGGAGCACCTCGCCGCGTTCACGCGGAGCGAACCCCGCCCACCCTGGCTGGGCGGCCGCCGCGGCGTCACAGGCGACGAGTGCGTCGGCGGGGTCGCCTGGCGCCAGTGCGGCGACGACGTCACCGGTCGCTGGGTTGTCGACCACCAGCGACCGATGGGTGCCGCTGGCGGATCGCCACTCGCCGTCGATCCACACGTCGGCCGGCAGCCGTTCGATGAATTCGGTAGCGCGCTGGCGCTCCACGGATCAGTGGCCGCCTCGGTATCCAGCGAAACGCCGCAATCGCAAGCTGTTCGACACGACGAACAGCGACGACAGCCCCATCGCCGCGGCCGCGATCATCGGATTGAGTACGCCGAAGGCGGCGAGCGGAATCGCCGCCGTGTTGTAGGCGAAGGCCCAGAACAGGTTGCCGCGGATCGTCCCGAGCGTCCGCCGCGTAAACCTGCAGATGTCCGGCGAGGCTCGACGTGATGCTCTTGGACATCGAGTCTTCGACGCTGTCCAAAAGCGCGGTTCCGCTGACCACGAGAAA
>JBCBSO010000312.1:0-5392 GCA_039819205.1 Actinomycetota bacterium | reverse complement strand
CACGCTGATCGCCGCGACAACCGCGGCGCTCGGTAGTGATGCCGCTGCCCAGATCGAACGTCGCGCGACGCTCGCCGCGCCGGCCGTCGTGGTCCGCGACACCGTCGCTGCGCTGGGCAGCGGCATCACTACCGAGCGCCGCGGTTGTCGCGGCGATCAGCGTGTCGCACTCGGCCTTGGCCGTGGCGTCCAACGCGGGAGCCCGCGGGTCGTCCAACGCTGCCCTGCACACGAGCAGCGCAGTCGCCGGATCGTCCACCGCGAGGAGCCGGGCGGCGTTGCGCAGTGTGGTCCACACCTGCGTCCACGTGCCGCTTCGTAAGAACAGTTCGATCAGATCGCGGTACCCGGCCGCAGCAGCTGCGGTGTCGCCATCTGCTTCCAGGATGGTGACGAGCGGGACCTGGGCGATCCCGAGCGAGAACAACAGTCCGGCGCGCCGGGCAACGTCGACGGCCTGGGTGAACTCTTCGCGGGCCTCGCCGGTGTCGGCGACGCGGGCGACCTCGCCGCGCACCAGATGTACGTTGGTGAACAGGTCGACCGGAACAGCGCTGGCGTCATCGATGTCGCACTCGCGCAGGTAGGCGGCGGCGCGGTCCAAGTCGCCCGCAAACGCGGTGGCCATGGCTGCGAAGAGACGGCCGCGGCATCCGCCGAGTTGTTCGTCTGACGCCAACCACAGTTCGGCGGCGGCCAGTGGTTCGCCGCTGAACAGCGCGGCCATGGCCGCGGTGTGTCTCGCCCGACCAACGATCCACCGGTCGGTGCTCATCTCGGCGGCTGCACTCGCGGCACGTCGGCACGCATCGATGTCGCCCCGATTCCGCGCGGCGGTTGCTTCGAGGAGCTCGGCTCCGGCCGCGGTCTCGCTGTCGACGTCGACGGTCGCGTCGAGCACCGTCACGTCGTGCCACGACCACAGCTCGGCGAGGCAGGCCTCCTCGGTGAATGCGCAGAGGCCAACCGCGACGTGGATCGCCTCAGGCGCCGCTCCCGACGCAAGCATCAGGTTGCGTGCCGCCCGCAGATTTGGGAGCTCGTCGTGGACGCGTTGGAGCGAACGTTCTCGTGGGTCGATGTCGCCGGTCCACGCGTCCCGCTCCGCCTGGGCGACGGCGATGGCGTGGGTGCGCAATTGGCGGTGCGCTGCGGCGGCCAACTCCGGACGATTCTGCAGGTGCTCCAACCCGTACTGGCGGATCGTCTCAAGCATGGCGTAGCGAGCTTCGCCGTGGGCGATCTCGCAGGTGACGACCGATGCATCGACGAGTCGGGCGACGAGTTCGTCGATCGGCGCGTCGACGTCGAGCTGCGTTCCGAGCGCTTCGAGGTCCGGGAACCTGAGTCCCGCAGGAAACAGCGCGAGCGCGGCGATGAGGTCGACACAGTCGTCTTGCAAGAAGCGAAATGACCACTCGACCGTCGATCGGAGACTGCGCTGTCGGTCGTCGGTGTCGGTGGCGCGACTGCGGATCCAGTCGAGCCGATCGTTGAGACCGCCGAGCAGGTCGCGGATACCAAGTGTGCTCAGCCGGCTCGCTGCCAACTCGATCGCCAGCGGCAGCCCGTCGAGTCGGCGGCACAGCTCGCCGACCCCGGCCCAGTCGTCGGCGGTCTCGATGCTCATCCCACCGGCGCGCTGGGCTGCGGAGGCGAACAGTGCGAGGCACGGCCAGTCGGCGGCGACGCCTACAGCCGCTGCCTGCGGCACGGGCAACGGTGCGAGCCGGTAGATGGTCTCGGCGCGGACGCCGAGCGGCTGGCGGCTGGTCGCCAGGATCGGCGTGGATGGCGCGGCGGCATGGATCGCGCCGACCACCTCGGTGACGGCCTCCAGCAGGTGTTCGCAATTGTCGAGGATCAGCGTCTGTCCCGTTGCCGCGAGCCAGTCGGCGCACGCGTCGATCGGGGTGTCGCCGGCATCGGCCAACCCGAGCGCAGTGGTCAGCGCTGGTAGGAGTCCCTCCGCGCTGCGGACGCCATCGAGACGCACCATCGCCGAGTCGCGTCCAGTCTGTTGCCAGCGATCAGTGAGCGCCTCGACAAGGGTCGTCTTGCCCACGCCGCCAGGACCGACCACGGTCGTCAGCGCCGAGGTGGCGGCCAGCTGCTCGACGGCGTCGAGATCGTCGTCGCGGCCGACGATGCTGGCGTTCGGGCGCGCCCTTGAAGCAGGCTGCGGGTGGCGGACAGGTGTCGGCGCCGCCACGGGGTGCTCAACCTCGGCAAGAAACTGGTAGCCGCGTCCCCGCTCGTTGCGGATGTAGCGCTGCGTGCGTCCGTCGTCGCCGAGCGCCTGACGCGCTTGTTTGATGCGCGTCGTGAGTGCGGACATCCCAACGAACTGGTCGCCCCATACCTCGTCGAGGAGTTCCTCGCGCGACACGAGTCGGTCGTGGTGTGCGACCAAGTAGAGAAGGACGTCGAAGACCTGCGGCTGTAGGTCGACGGGATGGCCGCCCGATCGCAGCGTGCGCGCTGCGCGATCGATCTCGAAGTCGTCGAAACGCAGCACCGTGGTGGCCGACTCCCGTTCGGCGCGCAGCTCGGCGAACTGGCCAGCACCGAGTTGATGGAGTGCGACCGGATCGGGCCACCCTTTGAGGAGGTACGACCCGAGCGGCGTTGTCGACGCAACCGCATCGAGTGCGCTCGCCACCGCTGTCGTGGCCACGATCTGCCCGCCGTGGCCGGCATCGGCGACGCGCGCTGCGAGGTTCACGTCTGGGCCGAAATAGTCGCCGTCGCGCTGCTGCACCGGGCCGATGTGCAGGCCCATGCGAACCTTGAGGTGCGGACCCGGCCAGTTCACGTGGTTCAGCCGTCGTTGACAACGTTGCGCAACTGATGACGCGTCGGTCACGCTGTCGAACGCAGCAGCGAACGAGTCGCCTGCTTTGGTGAAGATCGTGCCGCCGCCGGACTCGATTTCGTCGGCCATCATCCGGTCGTGCACTTCGAGGCTCGCGGCCATCGATGCAGCGTCCGCGGTCCACTGTTGGACCGACGCCTCGATGTCGGTGAACAGCAGCGCGACGTCAGCCCTCGGCGCACTCACGTTGCTCGTCCCCGACCTGTCGCTCCGATGCGCGCCACGTTACGCGGCGCCGAGTGCTGTCGAGTTGGGGCTCACCGTTGGGCGCGGTCGGCCATCGCCGCCGATGCGTGGTTGCGAGCCGCACGGGCCAGCTCGCGGAACTCGGCGCGCTCGTCGGCGGTGAGTACCTCGAAGTCGGGGGCGTGGAGACGATTGGCGTGGGCCTCGATCTCATTGCGCCGATCCGCGAGCGGTTCCCCGTCGGGAAACGGCGGTTGCCAGCCGAACATCTCGGCGTTCCACGCTCCGGTCGGTCCACTCATGATCGCTTCGAGCGGAGTCATCTGCGCCGCCTGCACGGCAACACAGAACCGTCCGAAGCCGAGCTCACGCATGGTTTGGCACAGCTGCATCGTGCGGCCCGGCCCGGGTGGCGGCAGCTGCATTGTGCGCCAGCCGACGAACGTCGGCGCACCCAACGGGCTTGCGGCGACCACCACCCGTTCGGCGAGTTCGCCGAGTCGCTCCACGCCCGCGAGTCCGGCCAGATGATCGTCGCCCCATCGCTGACAGATGGCGGCGTAGATCGCTGCCCCATCGTTCGGACGCATCGCCACGCGGCCGAGGCGTACCTGCTCGGCGAGAAACGCCGGTTCCCAGAAGAACGCAGCGCCGACGACGTTGTCGATTGGACAGTCGCCGAGCACACCGAGTCGACCAATGGCATATCCGGGGAGCCCCGACGGCATTCCCGCGGCGACCGCCTGCTCGTCGGTCGATGGTCCCATCAGCCAGTGCATGGCCAACATCCCGATCGAGCCGCGCATGGTCGTGGCGAGGGCAAGTGACTCCATCGCACACAGTGTGACGAACGCGGAACGGGCCCGACCCACCGAAGCGCTGCTTCGTAGGTCGGGCCCACTGTCGACTCGGCGTCCTCCACCGGTCATCACGAGTCGACAGACTGAGTTCTTGGGTCAACGCGCCGTCGTGGTGATCTCCTCATTGGGTCGTGGTGCTGTGTGTTGGCTCATCGGCTTGGTGTTGTGGCGGCCCCTCCTTCGGTGACTCCGTGTCTTTGTAGACGTAGAGTCTCGTTGGGTCCGCCTGTGAGCGCCTCAAGCGCTTCCTGAACGATTCCCAAACTCCCGACCCGCTGATCCAGCGTGCTCGCCGGTCACGTGCTGCGGGCCAACGTCCACCGAGCAAGCACGGTGTCGATATCGGCTGTCCGCGGCGTCGGCAGGCCGTCGATGGGGAACCATCCCAACTGCTGGCCAATCTCGCCACGAATCGGCGTCGAACGATCGACCTGGAACCTGAACCCGGACGACCAATGAACCGTGCTCCCGTCGGGGTGCCGTGCGCACCCTGTCGATCGCATCAACGTGAACGGCGACGTGGCGACCGGGGCAAGGTCGAGTCCGGTCTCCTCGCGTAGCTCGCGGCGGGCGGCGTCGACCAGAGATTCTCCGGTCTCGACGTGGCCGCCGGGGCACGACCAACCGACCACGCGATGTTGAGCGAGGAGAATCCACTCGCCGCCCGGATCGAAGACCCACGCCAACGCCACGTGATGGGCAAGCTCCGGGTGCGGTTGCGTTCCAGGCGAGTACACCGGGAACTCGGCGGCGGTCGTGCCGACCGTGATCGGCGTCATCGACTTCAGCGCGTGCGCTGGTGGTTGATCAGCGCCATTGCCTCGGCGCGCGATCGGGGATCGTCGCGAAACAGGCCGCGCACGGCCGACGTCACCGTGAGGGCACCGGGTTTGCGCACCCCGCGAATCGACATACACAGGTGCTCGGCCTCGAGTACGACGATCGCCCCTTTCGGTTCGAGCGTCGATTCGAGTGCGTTCACCACCTGCGTGGTGAGTCGTTCCTGAACCTGCGGTCGGCGGGCGAATCCGTCGACCACTCGGGCCAGCTTGGAGAGCCCGGTGATCCGCCCGCTTGGACCGGGGACGTAGCCGACGTGAGCGGTGCCGATGAACGGCATCAGGTGGTGCTCGCACAACGACGAGAACGGAATGTCGCGCACGAGCACGATCTCGTCGTGCTCCGCCTCGAAGGTCGTGGTGAGGTGCTCGGCGGGATCGGTCCGCAAGCCCTCGGTGATCTCTGCGTACATCCGCGCCACGCGCGCAGGGGTCTCGAGGAGGCCGTCGCGAGTGGGGTCCTCGCCGATCGCCGCGAGTATGTCGCGCACCGCGGCCTCGATCCGCTCGGTATCGACCCGTGGTGATGACCCGTGCATGCACCAAGCATGCCGTGACGATGGCGAATGTGACGACACGTTCCAACAGTTCGGCCCACAGTGCGGCCACCAGGTTCGGCGCGCCGTGCCGCT
>JBCBSO010000311.1:0-5407 GCA_039819205.1 Actinomycetota bacterium | reverse complement strand
GGTTGTAGGTGTGACAGTTGGGGTCTGACCCCAACTGTCACAGTCGCTACACGTCCGTCGGTGGGCGTGGGCCGGGGCCGACGTAGTTGGCGGTCGGGCGGATCAGGCGGCCCGTCAACTTCTGTTCGAGGATGTGCGCGCTCCACCCCGCTGTGCGGGCGCAGGCGAACATCGCCGTGAACATGTGCGCGGGTACCTCGGCGAAGTCGAGCACCACCGCCGACCAGAACTCGACGTTCGTCGCCAGCACGCGGTCGGGATAGCGCTCGGCCAACTCGGCGAGGGCGGCTTTCTCGAGCGCCTCGGCGACTTCGACGCGCGCCGAGCCCAGTTCACGGGCAGTCTGGCGGAGCACCCGCGCCCGCGGGTCCTCGGCGCGGTACACGCGGTGGCCGAAGCCCATCAACCGGTCGCCGCGGTCCATTGCTCGCTTCACCCACGCGCTCGCATCACCTTCGTGCTCGACCTCGTCGAGCATCTGCAACACGCGCGACGGTGCACCGCCGTGGAGTGGGCCCGACAGCGCGCCCACTGCGCCCGACAGCGAGGCCGCGGCATCAGCGCCGGTCGATGCGATCACGCGGCCGGTGAACGTCGACGCGTTCATGCCGTGCTCGGCAGCGGAGATCCAGTATGCGTCGACCGCCTTGACGTGATCGGGATCTGGGTCGCCGCGCCAGCGACGCATGAATCGTTCGGTGATCGTCTTCGAGCCATCGATGTGGCTTTGGGGGACCATCGGGTGGCCCAGCCCGCGCGCCGACTGGGCGACGAACGACAGTGCCATCACCGAGGCACGAGCCAGATCGTCACGCAGCTGCTCGGCGTCGATGTCGAGAATCTGGCGCATTCCCCAGAATGGGGCGAGCATCGCCAACGCGCTCTGCACATCGACACGGATGTCGCCGGAGTGGACCGGGATTGGAAACGGCTCGGCTGGGGGCAGCCCCGGTTCGAAGCTGCCGTCCACGAGCAGGCCCCACACTTTGCCGTAGTCATAGGTGCCGACGAGATCCTCGATGTCGACTCCTCGATATCGCAGCGACCCACCTGCACGGTCGGGCTCGGCGATCGTGGTCTCGAAGGCCACGACGCCCTCGAGTCCGTGTTGCACTTCTCTGTCAGTCATCTCTACTCCTCCTCATCGTCGACGTGATCGTCGAACCGATCGTCGAATGCCGTACGTCATCGTCGAAACGTCGTACGTCGATCCTGGCTGCCGGTCAGCCGGCAGTGGGGCGCCCCGTTGCGCCGCCGCCGATCCTCTCACGGATCGGTGGGTGCGTGCACCTCCTCACGTTGTGAGGCGCGTCCTCACGCCATCGGGGCGAATAGCAACGCCGAGAACGGCGTCGAACCAGGAGGAAGCACAATGACGATTGCCACGACCACCGCCGCATCGAACGAGCCAACGGCCGCACCGGCGACCGATGAAACTGGGTCGCTCACCGACCGGCTCTTCGAGTCGACGATCGGCGCGCTCGAGATGATCTCAGTACATCTCGGTGTCCAGCTCGGTCTCTACGCCGAACTTGCAGCGCACGAGCGCCTGACCGAGGGTGAACTCGCCGCCGCGGCCGGGATCGCCCCCCGGTATGCCCGAGAGTGGCTCGAACAACAGGCGGTCGCCGGATTTGTCACCGTCGACGACCCCCAGGCCGGGCCGGTCGAGCGGCGCTACGCGCTGCCGATCGAGCATCGCGCGGCGTTGGTGGATGCCGAGCACGGGGATCACGTCGCCCCCTTTGCCGCGATGATCGTCGGCATCGCCAACGTTCTCGATGAAGTCATCGACGCGTACCGCACCGGCGGCGGTGTGCCGTATGTGCACTACGGGTCGCACTTTCGCCACGGCCAAGGTGGCATCAATCGGCCCGCGTTCAGCGACGACCTTGTCACGGCATGGTTGCCAGCCACCGACGGTGTCGTCGACAAACTCGCTGCCGGCGGTCGGGTCGCCGACGTGGGCTGCGGTCACGGCTGGTCGACGATCGCAATGCAGCGGGCGTGGCCGCAGGCTGACGTGATCGGTATCGATCCCGATGCGCCGTCGATTGCGGATGCGCGGGCGAATGCCGAAGTTGCCGATGTCGACGTGCACTTCGCGGCGACGACGATCGACGCGTCGGCCGAGCTGGGGCCGTTCGACGTCGTGACGGTGCTCGAGGCGCTGCACGACATGGCCCAGCCGGCCGAGGTGCTCGCCTCTGTGCGTCGCTGTCTCGCCGACGATGGGATCGTGGTGATCGCCGATGAAGCGGTTTCTGAGACGTTTGTCGCCCCTGGCGACGAGCTCGAGCGGATGATGTACGGCTGGTCGGTGAGCCACTGCTTGCCTGCTGCGATGGCCGAACAGCCGTCGGCAGCGATCGGCACGGCGATTCGTCCGGCGACCGTCGCCGAGTTGGCGACCGAGGCCGGCTTTGCTCGGTGCGAGGTCGTCGACGTCGACGGCGGGTTCTTCCGTATCTATCGGTTGTCGATCTAACGCCCGCTCACCGACCAATCCACGGTGTGCTCCGGTGCGTACTGGCACCACGTGCCGGTGCGCACCGCAGCGCGTAGATGCCGGGCCAGCGATGGCAACTGCGTGTAGATCTTCTTGATTGCCGCCCGAATGCGCCAGGTGACCGTTGAACGGGCACGCTCGGCGGCGTCGCCAGTGGTGCGCTGTCGGCCGCCCAGTCCGTGGGCGCGCGTCAACTCGTCGACGATCTGATCGAATTCGATCTGGGCTCGCTCAGCACGGCCAACGTCGTGATGTGCTTCGGCCTCTTCGAGTTCGGACTGCAGCTCGCGTAGCCGTTCCTCGTAGCGCGCCTTGGCGGTGGAATCGATGCCGTCATCGACGCCGTGCTGGTCGGCGAGCGCCCCGATCAGGTCGAGGGCGTGAATCTCGTGGTCGGGTTCTCCCACGAGGCGAGCGATGTCGGCGAGTCCTTTGCTGGCGGCGAGCTCGGCGCGTTCATCGTTCCACTCGATGCTCCACGAGTTGCCCCGTCGGGTCATCGAAGCGGATGGCGCCGCAACTCTGGTCTCGCCGGTTGCGGTGGCCGAAGGGGTGGAGCTCGGCCCCAACGCCAGGTCGGCGATCAGCTCGTGGACGAGGGCGCTCGAGTCATCGGGAACCACGTTGTCGTCGCCGACGGCCTGCAGCGCAGCATCGAAACGATCGACGTGCAGTTCGCCGAGTGCCGGGCACAGCGGCGCTGAACGGGCGGCGACGAGCAGCGGGGCCGCTCGGCGTGCGCTACTGGGTGACTGCTCGGCTGCGGCGATTCCGACCCATTGCGCCGTCGCCCAACGGTGAGTCAAGTCACCGTGGTCGCGCGCAGTGTCGTAGCTGCGTCGGAACCACCCGGCTGCGCGTTCGTGGTCGCCAGCCGACAATGCCAGCAGCGCCAAGTGGCGATTGGTGTGGTGGTGGGTGGTCGTTGGGTCGATACGGGCCAACGCATCCTGAAGCAGCGCGGCGCTTTCGGCGGGAGTGTGCAGCGAGGACACGTACGCATGCTGCACGATGATCCACGGACCGACGGTCTCCATGGCGCCTGTCTCGACTCGGGCCACGGTGGCCGTGGCGCGCTCGGCGGCGTCATCGAGGCGACCTGCTTGCGTCAGCACGGTGGTGGCCATCACGTCGAGTTCGTCGGCAAAGGGCTGCAGCCCGAGCTGCAAGACGAGCGCGCGGGCGCGCTCGATTTCATCGAGTGCGTCGGTCCAACGACCCTCGTGTTGGTGAACCAATGCGAGCACACGGCGGGCGATCGGCTCGCCGACCAGGCCGCCGCCCGCATCGATCGCCATGTGCGCGTACTCGACGGCGTCACTCGCTCGGCCGATACGCATCAGCGCCGTTGCCGTGATTGCCGCCGCGTCCGGCCACCACGCAGTAGTCGAATCGGGGGCGGCGCGCAGCAGATGCCGGCCGACGCCCGCGAACTCGGCGGCCTGCTGCTGGTTGATGATTCCCCATGCCGGCACGAACATGGCGAAACCCTGCGGGAGCAGATCGGGGTCGTCCACGCACAGGCGCATGGCCACCAGCAGGTCCGGGGCGAGCGAGCGCGCGTGTT
The DNA here is from genome assembly GCA_039819205.1 of Actinomycetota bacterium. Classification (GTDB taxonomy): domain Bacteria; phylum Actinomycetota; class Acidimicrobiia; order Acidimicrobiales; family Ilumatobacteraceae; genus JABSQH01. Next base: position 1,331 of record JBCBSO010000311.1, on the reverse strand, counting down.
GCACGACAGCGTCGGACCAGTCGGTCATGCCCGCCGTGACGATGTCGGCGGCCTGTTCGGAGACGAACTCGACGTATCGGGAGCGCGTCTCGTCGAGTTCGTCGTTGTCGATCAGCCGGCCCCAGGCAAAACGCCGGAGCGTCTCCAACAGCGAGTACATCGTGTCTGATCCGTGCGATCGACGGGCGATCATCGACGCGGCGTTCAGCTGGTCGATGGCGTCGGCGGTGTCGAGCAGTGAGGCCTCGTTGCCGGCTGCGACCGCATGGGCGTGCTGCACCGTGAACGGCGCCTCGAAGATCGCGAGCCGACGGAACACCGACGCGAGCCGTTCATCGAGCAACGCATAGCTCCACTCGATCGCGCGGTGCAGACTCCGATGACGGCTCGTCCGCGCCGCCCGCCCACCGTGGCTTATGTCGCCGGTCGTCAGCGCCTCGATCACGTCGGCGGGCCCGAGCGAGCGCAGCCGCCTCGCCGCAAGCTCGATGCCGAGCGGAAGCCGGTCGACGCGCTCGGTGAGGCGGGCGAGGTCGACGTCAACCGCCGCCGAGCGTTCGAGCCGCGCTCCCGCCTGCTCCGCACGGTCGCGCAACAACGCGACGGCGTCGTCTCCGGTCAGCGGCGACAACGGCACCACCGTCTCATCGTCGATCTCGAGCGGCGCTCGACTGGTGGCGAGGATGCGCAGGTCGGGGCAGCGGTCGAGCAGTGTCTCGACGATCCCGGCGAGGTCGTCCAGCACGTGCTCACAGTTGTCGATCACAACGAGCGCGCTGTGGTCGGCAAGTCCGTTCAACGCAGCCTCAAACGAGCCGTGCCCGAGTGAGGAGGCGATCGGCGCGGCGAGGTCGTCCTCTGTGCGCACTGTGGCTAACTCGACCACATGGACACCGTCGGGGAACTCATCGCGGCTCGCCTCGGCGACGCGCAACGCCAATCGCGTCTTGCCGACTCCTGCCGGCCCGACCACGGTTGTCAGCGGCGCACTGACAATGCGCTGCGCCAGGTCGTCGACCTGCGCGCCGCGGCCGACAAAGCTCGAACGGCCCTCCACCAGCTCATGTTCCCATGAAACCCGGGCGGTGGTGGCCGTTCGGCAGCCTCACTCGTCGCTCGACGCGCTGGGCAACAGGCCCACGGTGAAGGGCTGGTCGATCCCTATCCCTGTCGTGTCCTTTGTGTCGACCGCCACGAACCACGGGGCGTCGTCGTTGGCGCACGAGTGCGGCAGACGTCCGGTGACCGTGGCGTACACCGGCACGGTGGCGTCCGTGATGAGCGAGACCAGGGCGGCGTCGGCAGTCAGTTGCTCGGCTGCTTCCTCCGGT
>JBCBSO010000310.1:0-5412 GCA_039819205.1 Actinomycetota bacterium | reverse complement strand
TCAGATCTCTCCTCCGCAAATGTCGACCACACCGGTGTCGCCTCGAACAACTCAGCCAGCGAGTCGGCGTGCCCAGCGCCGCCAGGGAGATCAGCGTTGGCCTCCACGAAGTGCAGCCCGCGGGCACCGAAGCCGTCGAGGCGTATCGCGTCGCCATGATCGACGTCGGGGACCTCGAGCGCCGTCAGCTCGTCGATCCAACTCGCAAACTGCCCGAGCAGCGTTTTCCGCTCGGGGTGCTCGACCACCACATCGCGCGCTCGACGCAGCGCGCCGACGACATCGGCGACCACCGATCGTTGCCGTTCGAACTCGGCGCTGGAGACAAAGGCGGGACGGGCGACCGAGCAGAGGGGGTGGCCGTGCGCCACGAGAGCGGCTCGCTCTTGGCCCTCGGCGAGGGTACGTCGTGTCTCCGGATGAATCGTCAGCAACTCATCCCATCGGCGCGCTGCCGCCTCCGCGATCGCATCGCTCATGGCCCGAGCGTATGGTCGACGAGATGGAGTACACACGACTCGGATCGACCGGCCTCGAAGTCTCGCGGATTTGCCTCGGCTGCATGAGCTACGGGGCACCGGACCAGGGCACCCACCCATGGTCGCTGGACGAAGACGCCAGTCGCCCATTCATTCGCCAAGCGCTCGATACGGGCATCAACTTCTTCGATACGGCGAACGTGTACTCGCTCGGATCGAGTGAAGAGATCGTCGGCCGGGCGCTCAACGAGATGGGCAAACGCGACGAGCTGGTGATCGCCACCAAACTCTGCGGTCCGATGCGACCCGGCGAGCGCAACGCGGCGGGTCTGTCGCGCAAGGCCGTGATGACCGAGATCGACGCCAGCCTCCGACGCCTCGGCACCGACTACGTCGATCTCTACCAGATCCACCGGTGGGACCCGTTTACGCCGATCGAGGAGACGCTCGAGGCGCTCAACGACGTGGTCAAGGCGGGCAAGGTGCGCTACCTCGGTGCCTCGTCGATGTGGGCGTGGCAGTTCGCCAAAGCGTTGTTCGTGGCAGAGCAACACGGCTGGGCCCGGTTCGTGTCGATGCAGAACCACTACAACCTCCTGCACCGCGAGGAGGAGCGCGAGATGCTGCCGTTGTGCCGCGACCAGGGCATCGGCGTGATCCCGTGGAGCCCGCTGGCGCGCGGCAAGTTGACCCGTGAGTGGGACACCACGACCACTCGTTCAGAGACCGATGAGTTCGGCGCCACGCTGTATGTCGACGGCGACCGAGCGATCGTCGACGAGGTCGCCGCGATTGCCGACGAGCTTGGCGTCAGCCGTGCACAGGTCGCCCTCGCATGGGTCTTGAGCAAGCCGGGCATTGATGCCCCGATCATCGGCGCCACCAAGCCGCACCACATCGACGACGCCGTTGCTGCGCTCGACGTCGAACTGACCGACGATCAGATCGCCCGCCTCGAAGCCGGCTACACCACCCGCCAGCCTGTCGGCTTCCGGTAGGGAGCGTCGCATGGACTTGGGGCTGACGGACAAGCGCGTGATCATCACTGGCGCGAGCAAAGGCATCGGCCGGGCGATTGCCGCCAGCATGCTCAACGAGGGCGCTCGGATTGCGATCTGCGCGCGTGGCAAAGACGCCCTTGTGTCGACCGCCGCCGAGCTGAGCGACGTCGGCGAGGTGCACCATCGGCCCACCGACATGGCCGAGGACGGTGCCGCGGCGGCGTTCGTCGACTGGGCCGCCAATCGCCTGGGCGGCGTGGACGTCGTCGTGTCGAACGTCAGCGCGCTCGCCACCGAGGACTATCAGGCCCTTCTCGACATCGACATCATCGGTGCCCAGTCGTTGGTCGGCGCGGCGCTCACCCACATGGACGACCACAGTGACGCCAACGCGATCTACATCGCGTCGCGCGCGGCCAGCAATGGGTGGGTCGTTGGCACTGCAAGTGGCCAAACGCGGGATCCGGGTGAATGCCGTCTCACCCGGCGACACCAAGTTCCCCGGCGGATCGTGGGAACGCGTCGAGCACGACCATCCGAAGTACTTCGCGTCGGTCATGCGCGAGAACCCGCTCGGCCGAATGGCCCGCCCCGAGGAGATCGCCGACGTCGTCACGTTCATCGCCAGCCCACGGGCCAGCTTCGTCACCGGGGCCAACGTCCTCGTCGACGGCGGCGCGACCCGAGGCCTCCAGCTCTAGCGCTTCGTCGCGCGCCGATCTGTGTGAGCGCATATCGGTGGCGCACCGCCATGCGCTGACACAGAAACCGTGCGTCAGCTGTCAGCGGGCGCGCAGTCAGGGCAGCTGCCCGACCATGCGAAGTGCCCGTGGCCAAGCGCGAAACCGGTCGCCTCCGCGACCTTGCGGCTCACCGAGTGGAAGGTGTCCGCGGGAAGGTGAGCAACCACTCCGCAACTGCGGCACACCAGATGAGCGCCGTTGGCCCCCACAAAGTGGTACACGGACCGCCCGTGGTCGAGGTGCACGTGGGTCACCACACCAAGCTCGGCCAGTGTGTTCAACGTGCGGTACACCGTGGACAGGTGGACTTCAGGCGCAACGTCGGCCACACGCGCGGCAACGTCATCGGCGGACGGGTGCGGGCCCGCCGTACTCAACGCTTCGATCACGATGCGCCGCTGCGGCGTCACCCGCCCGCCGGCGCGCCGAAGCCGCTCCAGAGCGGCGGTGGACCGACTATCCATCGCCGAAGAGTATCGAAATTGCGACGAGCACGGTCGTGCGACCTGGTCGCAATAGTAGATACCGTACGACGCGTGATCACTCCCCACCCTCACACCCGTTCGTTCTCCGCCCGCCGCCGACTGATCGCCGCCACCGTGGTCGGCGGACTGGTGCTTGCCGCCTGTGGCTCCGACGATGACGATGCCAGCGACGACACGTCAGCATCGACCGCCGCTGGTGACGACACCGCCGACGCCGAGACCGGCGCACTACTGGTGGCCACGACCGTCGCACCGATCACATCGATCGCGGCCAACATCATCGGCGAGCAGGCGACGATCGAAGGCATCGTGCCCGAAGGCACCAACTCGCACACCTTCGAACCGCAGCCGAGCGTGGCTGAGCTCGTCAGCGAGGCCAATGTGATCTTCATCAACGGCCTCGTGCTGGAGGAGCCGACCAAGGAACTGGCGTTGGCGAACAAGCCCGACGCGACGCCGTTGGTCGAACTCGGCGACGAGACGATCACGCCAGACGAGTACAAGTACGACTTCTCGTTCCCCGAGGACGAGGGCAAGCCGAACCCGCACCTGTGGACCGATCCCTCGCTCGCCCTGAACTACGCGGCGATCATCCGCGACACGATGAGCGAAGTCGATCCCGACAATGCCGATACGTACGCCGCCAACTACGACACGTTCACCGAGTGCGTCGACGAGCTCGATGCAGCGATGAGCGCAGCCTTCGAAACGATCCCCGAAGAGAACAAGCAGCTGCTGACGTACCACGACGCCTACGCCTACTTCGCGGAGAACTACGGCTTCGAGGTGATCGGCGCGGTGCAGCCAGCCGACTTCGGTGATCCGTCACCGAGCGAGGTCGCCGACCTCATCGATCAGGTCCGCGACACCGGCGTGCCGGCGCTGTTCGGCTCTGAAGTGTTCCCCTCGCCCGTGCTCGACCAGATCGCGAGCGAAGCCGGCGGTACGTATGTCGACACTTTGCGCGACGACGACTTGCCAGGCGCGCCCGGCGACGACGACCATTCGTGGGTCGGACTTATGCGATCCAACTACATCACGATGACCGAGGCCCTCGGCGGCGATCCAGCGGCCCTAGAGTCGTTCGAGGTCTGCGGCGCAGCCCCCGACAGCGCCACGTATCCCCAGTAGCTCCTGATGCACGCCGACGGCCCCATTCTCAGCACCCGCGGCGTCACCTGCTCGTACGACGGCACCAAGGTCCTCGAGGACATCGACCTCGACATCCGCCGCGGCGACTTCGTCGGCGTCGTCGGACCGTCTGGCTCGGGTAAATCCACGCTCCTTCGAGCGATCTCCGGAGCGATGGACCCCGTCCAGGGCACCGTCGAACGAGCACCCGGCCTGAGCTTCGGCTTCGTGCCGCAGTTGGAGAAGGTCGACTGGGACTTTCCCGTTACGGTCACCGAGTGCGTGCTGATGGCGCGCACCCGACCGCTGCGTCGCTTCTGGTCGACGCGCACCGAACGCCGTGATGAACGAGCCAAGCTGCTCGACGTGCTCGACCGGCTGGGCATTGCCGAACTCGCCGATCGGCACATCCGTGCGCTCTCGGGTGGACAACAGCAGCGAATGTTCCTGGCGCGGGCGTTGATGACCGATGCCGACGTACTGCTCCTCGACGAGCCGACAAGTGGCCTCGACGTGAAGACCCGCCACGAGGTGCTCCACCTGCTCGACGAGTTGCGGCGCTCGGGCATGGCGGTACTGATCACCACCCACGACCTCAACGGCATCGCTGCACACCTGCCGCACGTGATCTGCCTGAACCGCAAAGTGATCGGAGCCGGACGGCCGACCGACGTGCTCACGCCCGCCAACCTCGAGGCCACCTACGGCTCACCGATGCAGGTGCTGCAGCACGCCGGCATGCCCGTCGTCGTCGACGCGCCGACCGACGACACCTTCGGGCCCGGCACGTTCGACGCTGCCTCGCCTCGACCGGCCGCTCCCAACGGCGGCGATCCCGACACGGTCGACCCCGACTCGATCGAGGTCGCCTCGTGATTGCGATCTCCATCGACGAGCTACTCCGACCGTACGAGTTCGAGTTCTTCCGCAACGGCCTGATCGTCGCCACCGTCGCCGGGGCGCTGTGCGGACTGATCGGCTGCTACGTCGTGCTGCGGTCGATGAGCTACATCGGCCACGGCCTCTCGCACTCGATCTTCGGCGGCTTCGCCGCCGCATCGCTGCTCGGCGTGAACGTGTTTCTCGGCGCGGGTGTGTGGGGATTGGCCACGGCGTTGATGATCGGCGGGATCACGCGGCGTCGACCCGTCGGATCCGATGCGGCGATCGGCGTGGTCACCACCGCGTCCTTCGCCCTCGGACTGGCGTTGGTGCAGGTATTCGGCACAACGCAACGCAACGCCGAAGCGGCGCTGTTCGGCAACGTGCTCGGTGTAAGTATCGGCGACGTCTGGCTCATCATCGCGGTGACCGCGTTGACCGTCGTCACGATCGTGGTGTCGTATCGCCGACTGTTGTTCGTGACCTTCAATCCCGAAGTAGCCGAGATCTCCGGTGTGCGCGTCACGCTGACCGATGCCGTGCTGATGCTGCTGCTCGCCGCGTCGATCCTCGTCACCATGAACGTCATGGGAGTCACCTTGATCGCCGCAGCGCTTGTTGTGCCTGCGGTGATCGCCCGGCTCCTGACCTCACGCTTCTCGACGATGCTGATCATCGCCACCGTGTTGCC
>JBCBSO010000309.1:0-5419 GCA_039819205.1 Actinomycetota bacterium | reverse complement strand
GATCGCCTCGCTGCTGGCCAAGAACGTCGGCGTGGAGCAGACGGTGGCGCGGATCCAGACCGAGGAGTTGCGCGGTCCACAGGGCACGCATCTGCTCGAAGCGATGCAGGCCGACGTCATCATCGACCCAGACGCCGACACAGCCGACGAGATCATGGAACTCGCCCACGTCGGCGGTGCCGACGAGGTGTACCCGATGTCGGGTGGTGATCTGCTGGTGTTGGGCGCGGTGATTGCCGAGGGATCCGCGCTCGTCGGGCGCGATCTCGCCGACGTCGGCCAGGAGTTCGAGCCGAATTGGGAGTTCCTGTTTGGCGCCCTGACCCGCGGCGGCGAGACGGTGATTCCCCGTGGCGACCAGGTGCTCGAAGCCGGCGATCACGTGCGGGTGCTCGCCAAGCGGACCGCGAGGCGAGAGGTGATGGCGCTGCTCGGCACCGAGTCGCGTCAGGCCCAGCGGGTCATGGTGCTCGGTGGCGGGGCCATCGGCTCGCGCGTGGCCGAGCGGCTGCAGGCCGAGGGCGCAACGATCGTGCTCGTCGAACATGACCCGGAGCGGGCGGCCTCGCTGAGCGAGCGGCTGCCGCGAGTCACCGTGGTGCAGGGCAACATCACCGACACCGAGCTGCTGCTCGAGGAGTCGATCGGGCAGATGGACCTGGTCATCGCTGCCACGGGCGACGACGCATCAAACGTGCTCGCCTGCGCGTATGCCGGCGCCGAGGGTGATGCGTTCACGGTGGCGGTGCTGCACCGGCTGGCGTTGCTCCCGCTCGTTCGGCAGTTCGGCATCGACGCCGCGCTGAGCCCGAGGACCGCATCGGCGAACGCGGTGCTCCGCCACATCCGCGGCGGCACGGCCTCGGTGGCGACGTTCCTCGAAAGTGACATCGAGGTCAACGAGTTCACCATCGAGCCGAACAGCGCCGCCGACGGCGCCATCGTGGCCAAATTGCATCTGCCGCCGAGCGTGCTGCTCGGCGCGGTGATTCGACCGGACGGCTCGTCGGAGATCGTGCGCGGACGCACCGAGCTCGCCGCCGCCGACAACGTGGTCGTGTTCTCCCGGCCCGACGCGCTGCCGGCCACGCGTCGGGTGTTCACCGCGTGATGATCGCCGTCAGGCACGACGTGATCGCCGTCGTCAGGCCCGAGGTGGTCGTCGACCGATGACGTCGGTGATGCGCTCGCAGGGTCGGGTGTCGTGGCTGGGGACGCGCGGCGAACGTCTGCTGGCGCCGCGCCGCCGGCCGACGCTGCTGTTCAACGTGGTCGGACTCACGCTCGCCGTGGTCGGGGTGGGCATCTTCGTGTCCGGCGTCGTCGACGTGATCGACGGCGGTCCAGACGTGTGGCCGTTGCTCGGCAGCGGGCTGGTGATCTGGGGGATCGGCTCGGTGCTCTGGCGGGCGACGATCGTGCCCAAACAGATCCGCAACCTCGATGTGTTCATCACCGTCACCGTCGCCTGGGTGGCGATGGCGCTCATCGGGGCAATCCCGTACCTGATCACCGGCCACTTCGACCGATTCGACGACGGATTGTTCGAGTCGATCTCGGGCTTCACCACCACCGGCGCCACGGTCACTCCCGACATCGAAGCGACCGGCAAGGGCCTGTTGTTCTGGCGGTCGACGTCGCAGTGGATGGGCGGCATGGGTGTGATCGTGTTGGTCGTTGCCGTGCTTCCAACGGTGGGCTCCGGCGGGATGAGCTTGTTGGCGGCGGAGGCACCCGGGCCGACCGGCGAGCGGCTGACGCCGCGGGTGCGCGAGACGGCGCGCAGACTGTGGGCGGTCTACGTCGGGTTCACGATCGTGTTGGCCGGCGCGTACGCGGCGGCCGGGATGGACCTCTACGACGCGGTCTCGCACAGCTTCACCACTGTGTCCACGGGTGGGTTCTCGCCGTATCAGGGCTCGATCGGCCACTTCGACTCGGCGGCGATCGAGTGGATCTGCATCGTCGCGATGTTCCTCGCCGGTGGCAGCTTCACGCTCTACTACCGGGCGTTACGCCGCGATCCGAAGCCGCTGCTGCAATCGACCGAGCTGCGCGTCTACCTGGCGATCGTCGCGTTGATCACCCTGTGGGCATTCATCGCCTCAGGTGCCGACGGCGGACAGGCGGCGAGCTTCCGCGAGTCGTTATTCACCACCGTGGCCACCATCACCACCACCGGGTACGTCACCACCGAGTACGGGCTGTGGAGCCAGACCGCGCAGCTGTTGCTGTTGATCGCCATGCCGCTTGGCGCCATGGCGGGTTCGACCGCCGGCGGCGTCAAGGTGGTGCGGGTGATGGCAGTAGCCAGCTTCGCCCATCGCGAGGCCTTGCGGCACCTGCATCCCAAGCTGGTGCGCCCCGTGCGCGTCGGCAACGGCATCCTCACCGACGACGTCGCTCGTCGAGTGGTCGGGTTCATGCTGTTGGCGCTGGCGATCTTCGGGGGTGGCGCGGTGCTGATCTCGATGACCGGTCCGGACATGATCACGTCGTTCTCCTCGTCGGCGACCGCGTTCGGCAATGTCGGCCCCGGCCTCGGTGAGCTCGACCACGCCAACGACTTCTTGTCGATCCCCCGCCTTGGCCGTGTGGTGGCGATGGGACAGATGTTGCTCGGGCGTCTCGAGATCTACCCCGTGATCCTGGCGCTCTCGGTGGTCACGTTGCGGCTGCCCAACGCGCTCCGCCGCGCCGGCGCCCCGCGCACCTGAGACTCAGACTTCAGCGGTGAGTGAAACCCGCACATGTGGTGGTTTCGCTCATCGGTGCGGGTTGGCCGCACGTTGCGGTGAGTGAAACCCGCATATGTGGTGGTCTCGCTCATCGGTGGTGCGCCCGTCACCAGCGTGGTGCGAGGCGCGAGGCTGCCGCGGCGAGGGCGTACGCGCGCTCGGCGCCACCCGTGCGGTCGGCGCGGAGTTCGTTCGTGCCGATGCGCAGGACGCCAGCCATGGCGTTCGGGCTGCGCATTGCCCCGCGGAGCAATGCGCTGGCAATCGTTGGGCTGCCGAGGACGCGGGCTGTGAGTCGTCCGACGTGTTGATATCGGCCGAGCTCGGCGTCGAGCAGCGTGGGGTAGCGCTGCAGTGTCGCGGCGCTGCCCGAGGCGAGCGCATCGTCGAGGACGTCGGCTGCCAGGCGTGCGGTGAGCAAGGCGGCGTCGACACCGTCGCCGCTGAGGGGGTTGGCCGATCCTGCAGCGTCGCCGATCACGAGGAACGTCGGTCCCATCTTTGGTCCGACCGATCCGCCCAGCGGCACCCGGAAGCGGGTCGGCGACTTCAGTTCCTGCGACGGATCGAACTGCCACCGCTCGGCAGCGTCGTGGGCGAAGCGGTCGAGCAGCTTGAGGGCGTTGATCGAACGCACGTCGCGGTAGGTGGACAACATCGCTGTGCCGACGTTGACCGTGCCATCGCCGACCGGCACGACCCACCCGAAGCCGCTGACGCGCCGGCCGTCGGGGTTGCGGGGTCGTAGTACCGACTCGATCCAGGGGACCGATGCCGCCGGGCTCGTGAAGTAGGTGCGGGCGGCGATGCCGTAGGGCCACTCACGATCGCGCGTCGTTCCGAGGGCGCGTCCGAAGCGGCTGTTGGCGCCGTCGGCGACCACCACGAAGCGGGCGAGCACATCGCGAGTCGTCCCGCCGTCGACCACGGTGCGCGCACCGCGGACCAACCCTCGATCGACCACCGGTGCCACGGCTTCGTGCCCCATCAGTACGTCGGCGCCCGCATGGCGCGCCGCGTTGCGGAGGTGTTCGTCGAGTATCGGGCGACGGAGCGCTGCACCGGTGCTGGGAAACTCTGGGTGCTCTGGCCAGCGCACTTGCAGTTGGCGCTCGCCGTCGCGCAGTCGCACCCCGATGGTGCGTTGTCCACCGAGCGCAATCGGGTCGACGCCGAGGCGGTCGAGCTCGCCAACCGCCCGGGGTGTGAGCGCGTCGCCGCACGACTTGTGACGCGGCGTCGGCCGTTTCTCGATCAGCGTGACGGCGTGGCCGGCACGGGCCAGACGGATGGCTACTGCGGCGCCGGCGGGGCCGCCACCGACCACCAGCACGTCGGCGGTCATGGCGGCGTCGATCGCTCGGGGTGACGCCCGGCTGCGATCAGGGCGAGCCGGGGATCGGAACAGGCCCGACCGGCGTGATGTCGAAGTCGGCCATCTCCCCGAGGCTCTCCTCGGTGTAGTCGTAGGTACCGCCCTGGACGGCTTCGAACACTGGAGCGTCTTCGCTGCACCACGTGTCGAACTCGTCGGCGAACTCTTCTGAGGTCGGGTCAGCGCCGCCGAGCGTGTATCGCTCGTGGCACACCACACCGATGATCTCGTATGGCGTGAGCTGGCCGCCGAACGCCGGCATCACGCCGAGCGCGCCGGTCACGTGTGGGCCACCGGGCCGGTCGGGGTTCCCGGGAATCTCCACGCCCTCGGCGTTGTAGCCCTCGGTGCCGTAGTAGACGTAGCGAATCATGTCTTCGATGTTCGGGTACGAGAGGAGCACCTCTCCGCCCGAGAACGCGTACCCGACTCCGCCGCCACCCTCGCCGCCGTGGCAGCTGGCGCAGTTGCTGTAGATCTCCTCGCCGAGGCCGAGCGGGCCCTCGACGACCTCGGGCGGCTCGGTGACGGACCGGACGTAGATGAACGCCCACAGCGGCATCAGCGACAGGGTGGCCATGGCCCAGAACGGGATCTTCTTCCTCCGCTTGGCCGCCACCACGTATGGCGCGTCCGGTTCGGGTGGCGGGGGTGTCGCCGGTTCGGCAGCCACGGTGCGCGGTGGCGGACCGGCCGGTGGCGCTGCGGCCGGCTGGGTGGCCGGCGTGGATGCGCTGGCTGCAGGAGTCGCCGCGGACTCGCTTGCGGCGGGGGTGCTGTCGCCGCCGTCGTCGCCGCCCTTGCCGATCGCCGCACGACGCTCGCGGGAACGCTTCAGCAAGTGTTCGGGGATCTCGGTCACTGCGCCGATGATAGAGGTCGGTTGCGCCGCGAGGAGAAATCACCGCGAGCAAATCGTGATTGCGATCACAAAGAGTCGGCCACGACGACATGGCGACGACCTGGCACGGTGTCAGCAGTCGCTCGGAGAACTTACGCACAACCTGGCGGACCCGCGAGACTCTCGTGCCAGACTTCGTCCACAGGAGGCCGCCAAGTACCATGACCGCAATGTTCGCCATCGACGTCCTCGAATGGCCGGGGATGAACCAGGCCTTCATCGCGTCGTTCGTCGCCACGGTGGTCCTGTCGTTGTTGGTGATCCCCTACGGCAAGCGGCGCCCGCTCGATGCTTCGTTCTCGTGGGGCGAGGCGATGCTCGGTTCCACCTACCTCTTTGGCGTGATGTTCCTGGCGTTCGGCATCGTGCCGCACCAGTGGATTGACCACGCCGACAAGAACCTCG
>JBCBSO010000308.1:0-5433 GCA_039819205.1 Actinomycetota bacterium | reverse complement strand
GGCGGAGCCCGGCTCGCCGCCAGCATCAACGCCGCCGGCATCCGCTCCGTCGCTCTCGCTGCTGCTGTCGGACTCGGTGTCGTCGCTACCTGCGTCGCCATCGCTGTCATCGTCGTCGGAGCACGCGGCGATCACCGCGCCGGCCACGAACAGCACGGCGCCGACGCGGCGCCACGGTGTCCGCCGCCACGCGGTGCGCTCATCGGCTGGATTGTCTGCACTCTTCGCACCGGTCCTGAACACGGCACACTCCCTCGCTTGTCGACGTGTCTCCGCAAACCCAACTACAGCGGGCCGTCCGCCACATGCGTAGTCGATTACTCACCGGTCGCAGGTGCGAACTGAGTAATCGCTGCCTGCGGTCTCAATCGGGCGCGCCCCAACTGAGAATCGTGTGGTGCTGGCTGCGCGGCGAGTGCATACGTTGGACTCGTGGAGTTGTGGGCTGAGCAAGCTGGGAACGGTCCATCGATCGTGTTCCTGCATGCGGGCGTCGCTGACAGCGGCATGTGGGAACCGCAGTGGAACGTCTTCGCGTCGACGAACCGTGTTGTTCGGTGCGACTTACGTGGCTTCGGTCGAACCGGTCTCGAGGCCGGTGAATTCGCGCACAGTGACGACGTTGTCAGGGTGCTGGATCGGGTGGGCGTCGATCGTGCTCTGCTCGTCGGGGCATCGCTCGGGGGGCGGGTTGCAATGGAGCTCGCCGTTCGGGCACCTGAGCGCGTGAGTGGACTGTTGCTGTCGGGGTCGGGACTTCCAGGTCACGACTGGTCACCGCAGGTGCAGTCCTTCTGGCAAGCGGAGGACGAGCTGATCGAGCGCGGCGATATCGACGCCGCCGTCGAGCTCAATCTGTCGATGTGGCTCGATGGCCCCGAGCGAAGTCGGGCCCGTGTCGACTCCGGCACACGGGCACGCGTCGCGAAGATGCAACGGACCGCCATCGAGCACTCCATTCCGCACCTGACGGATGCCGTCGAGCGACTCGCCGTGAACAACCTCGCCGAACGGATCGGTGAGATCCGCGTGCCAACTGCGGTGGTCGTTGGCGATCAAGACGTGCGCGACATACGCGACATTGCATCCACCCTCGCCACAACGATTCCGAATGCGACGCTTCACCTGCAGGCCGACACCGCGCACTTGCCCTCGCTTGAGGAGCCGCAGGCATTCAACAACATCCTCCGACAGCTGTTGGAGTAGGCGGCCGGAAGCGAGCAACCAGACGCGGCAATCGAGCTGGTGGCTGTCATCGCTGATGGCGATGCGGCGGTCACGGTCTTCGACGTGGTGGTCGAGAGGACGGCCGTGCTCAGGGGCTTGGAGTTCGTGTTCGAGCGCGCCACCGACGACTCGTGGACGATCAGCTCAGCATCGCTGTGCGAGGTCGGTCGCGGCCTGGGTGTGCCCTGCCCCGCAGATGCCAATGAGCAACAGCGACGAGTCAGACGTCGACGCGCCCGCCACTGCGCCAATAGGTGCCGTCGGCGCGATCGAGCAGGTCGGCGTCGACGAGATAGCGACGTAGTGACGCCACGTCGGGGTGGAACTCGCGCAACCGATCGTTCACCGATGCTTCCGAGAAGTGTTGACCTACCTCGAACTCCTGGGCGATGCGCTCCAAGACGACGCGACGCGTTGTGGGCGTTGCGGGAATCTCGGTGAGCGCGCGGCCGCTGAACCAACGTTCCAGAACGGCACGCTCGTCGCCCGAACTCGCGTCGACGATCGATGGATCGGCCGGGGTGGGAACCGCGGCCGTGGCGGCGGCGAGCCGGCGTAACGCCTGTGGCTCGAAGCGGTAGTGACCGTCATCGTGGTCGACCAATCCTGATGCCCGCAGGTCGCCGAGTGCCTCCACCACCGAGCGCCGAGGCATCTCGGTAAGCGCCACGAGTTCGTCGACCGATCGCGCCGAAACAGCGAGTGCGCCGGCAACCGCGAGTCGGGAGCGATCGAGAAGCGCGCGCAGCGCCCCGGTCGTGTCGACTCGGTCGGAGGCGACGGGTGGTGCCGTGTTGCCGTGCATCTCCGAAACGGTAACGACGCCGCCGTTCGACCTCGTTGGCGGTTTGTTAGATCCTCGTTGGAAGGTGCTGCGTACCGTCGGCCGTGATGACTGGGGACCGGAGTCGATTCCGGCGATCCCGCGGGCGCGCGATCGGCAGTGTCGGCGTCGTCGGCGCGCTGTTCGGGACGCTGCTCGTCGCCCTCCCGACCGAGCACCCATTGCACGAACCCCCGGTTGCCGAGGCGCTGAACACGACCAACATCGTGTTCGACCGGCCAGGGACGCCGCCGGTGTTCGGACCGAACGAGCTGGTCGAGATCTTCGCCGGCAACATCAACTACATCGGTGGCCAGACCAGCATCCCTGGCGTTGTTCCCGGCCTGCCCAACCGCCTCGTTGGCGCATGCGAGGCGAACACCGCCGGCACCGGGCTTCGTGCCCACAAGGGCGTCGACGACACGATCCAGCCATTCGCTGACCTGTATCTGGTTCCGGCAGGGTCGAGCTTCTCCGACAACCAGGCACTCACCGATGCGAGTGGCGCGCCAAACAGCGTGTTCGGCGGGCTCGGCGGGTCGTACATCTTCCAGGGCCTCGGCATCACGCTTCCGTCGGGCAACATCGGCTCCGGTGTCTACGGAATTGTGGTCGACGAGTGCCAGAACGGGCACTGGGACGCCGGCGAGGACAGCTTCGTTGACAACGCGTTCCGGGTCGATCTCGACCAAGACGTGCCGCCCCTGTCGCCGAACGCGCAACGCTTCCGCGAGCTCAAGGAGGCGGCGAGGCGCATGGCGCCCGCGCTCCGCACCGTCGAGAACTTGAACCGCCTGCGCGAGATACACGGTCACGCGACGCGCGCCGCCGGAGCGGTCGCTGCGGCGGCCAGCCCCGAAGCGCTGGCCGTGTTTGTCATCAATCAAGCCGTCGGGGCGCTCCAGGCGAACAGCCCGTACAACGTCGCCCGCAAGCGCGCCGAGGCCGCGATCAAGTCGACGATCGCGCAGCACCGGCGGCGCCAGCAGCTGCTCGCCAATGACCCGCCGCAACCCGACTTCAAACGCGCCGCGGCACCAGTGACGGCTGGCGCGTACTTCGAGGAGAGCACGGGGGAGTTCCACGAGCGGTACGCCGCGTGGATGGCGGCCCGAGACGCACAGTCGGCGCTCACCGGAGCGCTGCTCGACGCCATCGAGCGCTACCAGGGCGCCGACGAAGTGGGCGATGCGCAGTGGGCGCTGCGCCATGCACGGCGGATCGCTGAGCTCGTCGAGATCTACGACGCCGTCGAGACCACGCGCGATGCGGCGGCGATCGATCTACAGGCCGCGCTCGACACGATGTTCACGTCGTCGCCCGCAGAAGCGACCCAGTTCGTGCGCGTGATCTTCGATACCTGGGGCAGCCTCGGAGGTTGGGATCGCGTGCAGGAAGGCTGGCTCAACCGATCGCAAGAGCTGTTGCCGGTGTTGCTGAACTCGAACGCTGATCCCGCGTTTGTCGCCGAGGTGGTCGACGACCACAACGCCAACAGAGTCCTCTCGGCGACGCCCCCGTCCGACAACGTCAAGTGGCAGGTGCTGCTCGACGAGATCGACGCCGCCGACGAGGCGTTCGCGTCAGCTGTCGCCGGCTTCGTCGATCAGAGTGACGCGCTGATCCCGCCGCTCGAAGCCGAGGTCGGCAGCACCGACGCCGACCCGACTCTCGAGATCGCGATCGTCGGCACCCCGTCGGCCGGCGCGGTCGTTGACCTGTCCGTTGCATCGTCGCCCGGTCAGACGGTCGCGTGGGATCTCGACGCTGATGGCGAGTTCGATGACGGTGCCGGGGCGGCGACGAGCTGGACGGTGCCTGGCGACGCCATGGTTGGTGTTCCGCTCTTGATCAGTGCACAGGCCACCGGAACTGGTGTCCACGACGTTGTGACCACCGCCGTGATCGTCGCCCCTGGCGGCAACCGGCCGCCCGATATCGCCGATCCGGGGACGAAGGAGTACCTGTTTCCGTCGCCCGGCGCCACCGAGTCGCTCACCGTTGCGGCCACCGACCCCGACGGCGACCCGCTGACGTACACCTGGCTGGTCAACGGCGTCGATCAGCCAGGGGAGACCGCCGCCTCGTTCGACTTCGACGTGCCTGACGGCGCGCTCGGCAACTACTTCGTGGAGGTTCTGGTCTCCGACGGCCAGGCGACGACGAAGACGGCATTCTTCCTTTGGGCGGTGTCGAGTGATCTCGACGGCGACGGCTACGTGGGTGGCCCCTACGGGCCCGACTGCCTCGACGACCAGTCGGCTGCTCCACCTGGGATCTTTGCCACCCTGGTTGGCCCGCATCGGGCGGAGACGCCGGGCAACGGGTTCGACGACGACTGCGATGGCACCATCGACGAGCCACCGCCACCCGGCTCGATCACGGTGCTGGTGCGTAAGACCGCCGCGAACACCACGCCGAACGTCGTGACCGAAGGCGACGAGGTGGTGCTCGACGTCCCATGGTTCCACTTCAACATGGCGTCGGGCGACGACTACCGCTTCACGGTCGATTGGGACGACGGCACGACTGAGGACTTCGTCGTATCGCACCCGAACACGGCGGTCGAGCTACGTCACCAATATGGCGATCAGGGTCGCGATCTACGGCCCATCGTGTGCTGGGAGTGGCTCGACGACCCCGGCGACCCCAACGAGACGAACTGCAGCGGAACGGTGTTCGACGTGCTCAACGATCGGCCGTTTGTGAACGCCGCCGACTTGTCGACGTGGGGCCCGACTCAGTTCGGCACACCGACCCCCGACGTCAACGCCGGCCACGACCCGATCGATCCGGACGGCAAGGCGCTGATCTCCCGGCTCAACCCGTCGTACCCCGTGGTCACACCGTCGAACGAACCACTCGCCCCGGATGGCTACGGCAGAGCAACGATCCATCACGACGTGGTGTTCAACGTGGACAACGACTCGATCGGCGCACTGTTCGGCTACGACCCGACGTTCGACGTCGATCCCGTGGCGGCGAACGGACCCGAAGGAGAGCTGCTCGATCCCGATGGTGAGGTTCTGGGAGTCGTCTGGGGCAACGACACCGACCCGTTGGCCAAGTGGGCCGCGGCATGTCCGGAGGCGCCCGACAACAACGTCTTCAACACGCGACCGGACCCACTCAACGCATGGCTCCTCAACGGGATTCCGTTCTCTCTCGAAGGTGACTACCTCGACACGTTCAACTTCCCAGACGGCGGCGGCGCGCCCCAGGACCCTGGCTGCTACGACGACGCTGGTTTCGAGGTGCTCGACTCGGTCGATACCGCACTCGACCCGGCAATCGATCCCGGCGCCAACGTGTGGGCGTTCCGCATCACCGATGCTGAGGATCTCGGTCCGGGGGCAACGCTCGATCACGTGCGGATCGAGCGT
>JBCBSO010000307.1:0-5464 GCA_039819205.1 Actinomycetota bacterium | reverse complement strand
GGCCCGCCGCCGACTCACCACCGGCCGCCCCGACGCTCGACACCGGGGTGACCGACAACGCCACTGCCGCTGACATCGGGCGGATGATTGCGTTCCCGGCGGCGGTCGTCGTTCTCGGCCTCTTGGCCTTTGCGGCGACATCCTTCGCCGGTCGTGGCGCCGATCTTGGCGCCGTGGCCGTTGCCGTGCGCGTGGTCGCCGCGCTCGTCGCCGCGGGCGCCATGATCGAGCTCGTCGGCCTGGGGTCGGTGTTCGGTTCGGTCGGTGATGCGCTCAGCGAGTCGGGCGGGAGGGCCGCGCTGGCTCGCGTCCTCGGTGGCCTTGCGTTGGCCGTGGGCCTCGGTGCCTTCGTCGGCCGGCCACGCCCGACTGCGCTCTCGGCGGCAGTGGCCGACGCCGAGATGTCCAGCCCGGAAACGAGCGCTGCCCCGTTTGACACCCGCTGGCGACCGAGCATGGCCAACTCGATCGGCATCCTCGGCGCAGTGGCGATCGCCTTGTCGTTCGCCTTCGATGGGCACACGGTGAGCGAGGGCCCACGGTGGCTGCACGGCGCATCGAGCGTGCTCCACGTGCTCGCCGCCGGGGTGTGGGCAGGCGGCGTCGTTGCGCTGGCGC
The DNA here is from genome assembly GCA_039819205.1 of Actinomycetota bacterium. Lineage (GTDB taxonomy): Bacteria > Actinomycetota > Acidimicrobiia > Acidimicrobiales > Ilumatobacteraceae > JABSQH01. The sequence goes on along the minus strand of JBCBSO010000307.1, from coordinate 4,846 downwards.
TGCTCTTGTGGCGCCGTCATCGCGCGGCAGTACCGACCGCCGCCGGCGAAATGACGTTGCGCTTTTCGGTGATCGCGATGGTCGCGCTCGGCCTCGCCGCCATCGCTGGCATCGCCATGGCCCTGATGATCGACAGCGACGTCGCCGGCTACCTCGACACCGACTGGGGGCGACTGATGGCGGTGAAGCTTGGCCTCGTGGTGGTGGCCGTGGCGATCGGTGCGTACAACCACTTCGCCGTGCTGCCGCGACTCGAGGCCGGTGTAGCCGACGCCGAGGGCATTGCCCGGCGGACGTTGACGGTCGAAGCCGTGGTGTTGGTAGCGGCAGCCGCGGTCAGCGGCCTCCTCGTTGCCGCTTCGACAGTGGCGACCTAGCGAGCGTCGGCGACGCCTCGGCGCTCAGGCCGGTTGCAGCGAGGCGGCGCGCTTCTCGGCGAACCGTTTCGCCACGCGCTCGCTCGTGGCGAGTCGCTTCATCAGCCGCTCTTGCGCCTTGGCGCCCTCGCCGCTGAGTCCCGTGATGTTTGCGGCGTCCCACTGGCGGACCACGACCGGCACGATGATCTGCTCGTGGTGCACCTGGAGGTCGTAGATACCGGCCTTGGCAATCAGTGTGGCGTGGTGATCGAAGTTCGGAATGCCGGTGCCCGGCATCTTGAAGTGCCGCACCTGATTGTCCATGGCGATCATCATCGTGTTCGGGTCGGCCTCGATCGCTGCCGCGGCGAGATCGCGGTAGAACAGCTGGTGCAGGTTCTCGTCGCTGCCGACGCGCTTCATCACCTCGTAGCCAACGGGATCGCCGAGTTGGGCGCCGGTGTTGCGATGGGCGATACGCGTGGCCAGCTCCTGCAGTGCGAGATAGATGAAGCCCTCGTGCAGCGGTGGGTCGGGCGTCTGGCCGCCAGACACTTGCGCCATCCGTGACCGTTCGAGTTCGACCGGGTCGATCGCCCGAGTGGTCATCAAGTAGCCGTAGATGGCCATCGAATGGCGGCCTTCTTCAGCGGTCCACCGCCGCACCCATGTGCCCCAGGCGCCGTCGGCGCCAAACATCTGCTCAACCGAGCGGAAGTAGTAGGGCAGGTTGTCCTCGGTGAGCAAGTTCACGAGGAGCGCACTGCGCACCTCCGGGCCAATCTCGTGTCCGGCCAAGTCGGCGTCGTCGGCCGACCATTCGTGGCCGGCGACGTGGTCGCGACCCCGGCTGTAGGGCACGTACTCGTGCGGGAACCACTCCTTGGAGGTGTGGAGGTGACGCTCGAGCAGCTGCTCGGCGACGGGCTCCAACTCGTGAAGGAGATCGACATCGGCGGGACGCTGACTCACAGCACGCGACTCTACCTACCGGTAGGTAGGAGGGCAACGCGGGCGCGGTGAGCAGGGTGAACGACCGGGCGCGGCGACGGGTTGACGGCGCGGCGACTCGAGCGTGACCGGCGCAACACGACAACGCGGCATCGCGATGTGTCAATTGCGTTACGAAACGTCATGATGTCGTCATGTTCGCCCTCATGTTGTCGGAGCTGACACTTGGTCTCGAAGCCGTGGTCGTATTCGTCGTTGCGCTCGCCGTTGCGTGGGCTGCCCGTCGGGCGATCCGCTGGGCCACGCGGCGCGCCGTGCGCCGCGCCCGCCGCGGCCGATCCACATGGCGCGTGCGGCTCGACCGTCTCGGCGACGATGGCCACGGTGACGCCCGACGGCGACAACGCGCCGATGCGGTCGCGCGCATCTTCGGTCATCTGGTCACTGTGGTGATCGTTGCCATTGCCGGCCTTGTGGCGCTCGACTTGATCGGAATCAACCCGGTGTACGCCGTCAGTAGCGCTGGATTCCTCGGGTTCGCCCTGGCCCTCTCGGGACAAGACCTGATCAAGGATCTCATCGGCGGCACGCGTGCGTTGCTCGAGGACCGGTACGCGGTCGGCGACGACGTCGACGTACGGATTGATGGCACCGACGTGCGCGGCGTGGTCGATCTGGTGGGTATCGCCTCGGTCCGAGTCCGCACCGCCGACGGCTCGACGTGGCATGCGGGGCATCACGCCATCCAGGCGGTGAGCAACCATTCGCAGCTCCCTGCCGAGAGCAGCATCGAGGTGCCGCGGGATCTGTGGGCGATGACCAGTCCTGAGCGCGCCGGACATCGTTTGGCAGAAGCGTCGAACGAGCCGGGACTCACCGGCGTGGTGTTCCTGCCCGAGCTGAGCGATGACGACACAGCACAGACCGACACAGCACAGACCGACACAGCACGGACCGACGATCCACGGTCGGCGGCGAGGCGCCACGACGACGACCCGGTGGCGGTGCGCGTACGCAGCAACCGACCGTTGAGCGACGCTGAGCGCCGCGAAGCGCGCCACCGCCTGCTCGCCGAGCCGTCGATTGAGCACTAATCCAGCACCCGCCGGTCGCGTGCCGTCGACGGGCTCCGACCCAGCTCCGACCCAGCTCCGACCCAGCATCATCGTGTCACCGCTAGCGTCGAGATGATGGCCGAGCCGACGGAGGCGAGAGTCGATCAGTGGCTGTGGTCGGTCCGTCTCACCAAGACCCGCAGTGACGCCAGTCGGGCGTGCAAAGGCGGACACGTGTCGGTCAATGGCCGCCCGGCCAAGCCCGCCACGCCGGTCCGTCCAGGTGACGCGGTCGACGCATTCGTCGCGGGCAGACAGCGCGTGGTTGAGGTCGTCAGGGTGATCACCAAGCGCGTCGGCGCATCGATTGCCGTCGACTGCTACGTCGATCACAGCCCGCCGCCCCCGCCGCGCGAGCTCGACGTTCCGGTGTTCGCCCGTGACCCGGGCAGTGGTCGACCGACCAAGAAGGAACGACGGCAGCTCGATCGGTTGCGCGGCCGCCGCCGCTGACGGTCGGGTGATTTGCTGTCACGGGTGACCGTCACAGGTCGGCGGACCACCGGGCCGGACGTACCCTCAACACGGTGTCGACCGGGGGTGACGTCGTACTACGGGCCAAGCTGACCGCACCGGCGGTACCAGCCGAGGCGGTCGCGCGAACTCGTCTCGTCGATCGATTGACCACCAGCGACACCGTCGTCGACGTCGTCAAGGGTCCGGCCGGCTACGGCAAGACCACGGTCGTTCGGCAAACGGTCGGTGAGGTCGACGGGGCCGTCGCCTGGGTGAACGCTGATCGTGCCGATGACTCCCGACGGTTCTGGCGTCACGTCGCGGCTGCGCTCGACGGCGCCGGCGTCGATCTCGGGGCCGTGGCGACCGGCCGCGTCGACGAGGTGGGTGACGTCGGCGACGATGCGACCATCGATGCCATCGTGGCTGCGCTGGAGCGTGCGGGTGCTCCTGTCGTGCTCGTGCTCGACGACTTGCACGAGGTTGACGACGCAGTCGTCATGGCGCAGCTCGCGCGCGTGCTGCTCTCGCCGCCGGCTGGGCTGCGGGTGATCATCACCACCCGCAGCGAGCTCGATCTGCCGATTGCGCGGCTGCTCGCCCGCGGCCACGCGCATGAGGTCACTGCTGCCGAACTCGCCTTCACCGCGGCGGAGGGATGTCGCTTCCTGGCTGATGACGTCGCTGCAGGTCGCCTGTCCACCGACGACGCCAGCGAGATCGTCCGTCGTGTGGATGGTTGGCCCGCAGGGCTCCAACTCGCTCGCTTGGCCGCGCGCGGCGGTCGCTCAGCCGGAGAGGTCATCGATGCGGCGAGCGGCGCCGGCGATGACGTTGCCCGCTACCTCGCCGGCGAGGTGCTCGATGCGCAACCTCCAGCACACCGCGACTTTCTTATCGCGACGAGCGTGCTCGACGACCTCACGCCCGACGCGTGCGAAGCGGCGAGCGGTCAGCATGGCGCGCTGCGCATGCTGCGCGAACTTGTCGATGCTCAGGTGTTCACCTCCCAGATCGAGCCGAGCACGCCGACGTTCCGGTATCACCGGATGTGGCGTGAGTTCTTGCGTTCACGGTTCGCCGAACGCCCGCCGGAGTTCGCCGTCGCAGTCCATCGACGGCTCGCCGATTGGTTTTGGGCGACTGGCGCGGTTGGCGAGTCGGTGCGCCATCGGCTGCTGGAAGGTGCGGTCGATCGTGCACTGGATGTACTCGGAGCGTCGTACGTCGAGCTGTCGAATCGCGGGCAAATCGACCTGTTGTGGGAGTTGGTGGCGATGGTCGGGCCAGAGCGGGTGCTGGCGCACGACGCACTTGCCCCGCTCCCGGCGTGGGCCAGCCTCAACACGGGTCGATACGACGAGATCGATCCGTGGGTCGACTCGATCGAGATGGTCGACGCGATCACCGAGGGGCATCGCCATCGCTTCGTGTTGCACGGGGCGGTTGTGCGCGCTCACCGCGACCGCCATCTCGGCAACGTCGCCGGTGCCGTGTACTGGGGCCGCGAAGCACTCGCGCTGCTCGAGGAGCACGATGGCGGTGGCGATGAGCTGGTCGGTCCGTCGGCGCGTGCCGCCGCCGGCGCGGCATTGGTGCTCGCCGGCGACGCCGACGCCGCCCGCCCCGAGCTGCAACGGGCGATCGTCGACGGCACGACGCTCGGGGAAGCGTCGGCCGTGGTGCTCGCCGAGATGTATCTTGCCGCAGCGACCGACGACCGCGATGACCGACTGCGGCTCGCCAGCGGGGCGTTGGCCCGATGCGCGACGCCGGAACTCGATCGGTTCCATCGGCCCTCGATGGCCTGGCTGGTGCTTGCCGAGGCGGCGCTCGACGATGGACGCGTTGGGGATGCCGAGCACGGCGTACGCCGCGCCCTCGAGCACGCGCGCGCCGGCCGTGAACCGATCCTCGTCACGCTGGGCGAGGCGCTGTATGCGCGCGTCGCCCATGCGGCGGGAG
>JBCBSO010000306.1:0-5474 GCA_039819205.1 Actinomycetota bacterium | reverse complement strand
CGAAGCCGGTGACGGCGGCGGAGTATTCGGTGACGGGGACATACTCCACTTCGACACCGTCGAGTTCGGCCTCGAGGTAGTCGGAGAGCAGGTCGTACGTGCGCTGGAGCCGCTCGGGCTCCTGGTCCGGAATCGCTCCGATTCGCAGGACCGTCTCCGGTTCGCCGGCCTCGTCGGAGCTCGAATCGCTGCCGCACGCCGCAGCGAAGATGGTGAAGGCGGCCACCATTGCCGTCAGCGTGAGTCGGGCGCTGCTCCCTGTCGTCGTCCGTCGACCGACGGACATCGCTCGGCGAGTCATGCTCGCCCTCCTCGATGGATCACGTGGAACTCCTCGATGTGGTTGGTCGTTAGTGGAGCGGACGGACCGTCCGCTCGGCGCACCCTAGGTGGCCCGCGTATCGGAACTGGAGCGGGCGGGAGCGGTCTCGTTGCGCGGACGCCGCCTGACCGTTGGCCCGACGCACAGCGCGGCGAGGCCGCCTGCGGTGGCCTGAGTTACGCCTCGTCCGGTGCCGACGATGCGGCGACCGTGTCGTCGTGGCCGAGTGCGATCCGCATCGCAGCGTGGGTCACCGACTCGACGTAGTGCGCACGCGGCCCGACGTCGACCTGCATCGACGCGCCGTCGATGAGCGCAGTCAGCAGCCGTGCACGGCGCCGGTACTCGTCGGCAGGCAGGCTCGGCGCAACACGCTCGATCGCTTGCTCGATCTCTTCGTAGAAGGCGGCGTAAATCGTTCGGTATGCCGCTTCGAAGTCGGGCTTGTGCATGCGCATGAAGCCGAGCGTCGCCAGCACGGTGCCGCTGTCGCTGCGCCACTTCGTGACGAGGACGTCCACCACGTTGGTGAGCACATCGAACGGTGCGCGTTGCTCATCGGAGACGGCCCTGATGTCTTCGATGTCGGTCGCGGCCTCATGAGTCATCACGGCCAAGAGCAGGTCGTCTCGAGTGGGGAAGTAGTACTGCAAGTTGCCGAGCTTGATCCCGACGCAGTCGGCGACCGCACGTAACACCACGGCGTCGTATCCCTCGGCGACCAGCACACGGCGCGCCTCGGCGAGGATGCGATGTCGGGTCTGTTCGCCCTTGCTCCGCCGGTTGACGTCGGGTGCGGTGTCGGCCATGCAACAATTCTAGGTTATTGACATAAATAGGTCGATGAACTAAAAGTTTCTCGGGTCCGCAGCGAGCGGGACCGAATCGACGTCAGGAAGCAGATGGACATCATCGAATCGACCGCGGCGGTGGCCCGCGGCCACATCGATCGGATCCCTGATCTGGTCTTTGCCACCGGTCCGGCGAGTTACGCCTACCAGTTCGGCAGCCGGGCGGTGTTCGATCCGCTGGTGCGCGCCTCGTGGCTCGTCCCACACACGTTGTTTGCCCACGACGCGGCCACCCTTGCGCTCGATGGCGAGGAGCTTGTCGGCCTCGAGATTGGATTCACCACTCCCGGATTTCATGAGCGTGCCGATGCATTGGCGCCGTTGTGGCCAACGATCGACGAGTACGCCAGCCTCGGCGAGGTCGACCAAGCGCTCCTGGCGAGTCTCGGGACGCGGGTCAATGAGTGCAGTTGGCTGAATCCGGCGATTCCCGATGACGTGTACTACGTGTTCGCGCTGTCGGTCGTGGATCGGCATCGTGGCGAGGGTGTCGGCGCGGCCCTCCTGCGTCGTGCGCTCGATCATGCCCGCGCCGTCGGTGCGCGCGGTCTGCAGCTCGATGTGTTGGCGGACAACCCTGCGGTCGACTTCTATCGCGCCCACGGCCTCGAGGTGCTCGTGGAGTCGAAGGCGCCGATTCCGTTTGCCAACGGAGTCCCGACCGAGCTGCGCATGGGCGTGCGCTTTGCATAACCGAGCCGCCTGGCCTCGCGTGCCTGTCCGACGGGCAACCACGACTGGAGTGCAATGACAACCGACAATCCGCTGCGCACGCTCCCATTCAGGGGGCTGGGCGGCCAACCCCCGTTTGACGCAGACGACCTCGAGCGGTTTCTTGCGCAGCGCCGCATCGCGACGTTGGCGTACCTGCGACGTGACGGCCGACCGAATCAGGCGCCGATCTGGTACACGGTGCGCGACGGCGTGTTCTATATGTCGACCGTGACCGACGGTGTGAAGCACCGCGCCCTGCAGCGGAACCCGCAAGTGTCCCTCAGCATCCAAGACGAACGACCGCCGTATCGGGCAGTCATCGTCGACGGGATTGCCGAACTTGCGCCACGCGACCCCGACAACGACCCGACCGAGGGCATGGCGGTGCGGTACTTCGGGAAAGTGGCGGCTGCGACCTACGACCGAATGACCGAGGAGGTCTACGCGCGGTCGGGTCTGACGATCATCACGGTGGTACCCACCGATGTCAAAGGCTTCGACAACACCAACGCGCTGAGCGCGGGGGAGCGGGCGTTCACCAGGGTGCGTGAGCTCCTACCCGTGCCGCGCCGATGGCTGTAGACGCCACCGTCGATCGCAACGGCGTCAATAGTCCCTCAGCAGATCACCGATGCGCCCCCAGCTGGTGGCTGGACGTGGTCTGCGAGACTGTGCGGATGATCGCTCCGCAACCGCTCAGCTCGTCGTACGCCGATGCACGCGCGGCCTTCTTGGCCTCAGCGAAGTCCGCCGGCGCCACGTTGACGAGCTTCGAACATCCCGACCGAGGACGGGAGGGCGAGGAGCTAGCGATCGACGTCGCCGAACTCGGCCCGCACGATGCTGCTCGGTGCGTCGTGGTCGTGTCGGCGACTCACGGCGTCGAGGGCTACTGCGGCTCGGCGCTGCAACGGCATTGGCTCGATCACTGCGCCGGTGAGCGCCCCGCTGGCACCCGGGTAGTGATGGTGCACGCGTTCAACCCGTATGGATTCTCCTGGGTGCGTCGCGTCAACGAGGACAACGTCGATCTCAACCGCAACTTCATCGACTGGTCCGCCGACGCACCCTCGAACGACGACTACGCGACGGTGGCTGATCTCCTCGTCCCCGACGACTGGTCGGAACCGACCGTCGACGCTACAACCACCGAATTGCTCGAGCAGGCTGCGCAATGGGGTATGGACCGATTCCAGGCCGTGGTCAGCGGCGGGCAATACCAGCATCCGACCGGCCTCTTCTACGGCGGCGTCGAGCCGACGTGGAGCCATCGCTGGTTGCGCGGCTGGGCGCCGGCCGCACTCGCCGATGCTTCCGAGGTGATCATCATCGATCTGCACACCGGGCTGGGGCCCTGGGGATTCGGCGAGCTGATTTCCTCGTCACCGACCAGCGACCCGCAGTATCTGCGGGCGCACGCGCTGTGGGGTGACGACGTGAAGTCGATGGTCGACGGGGACAGCGTGTCGGCCGAACTTGCAGGCGACTGGCTGGCGATCACAAACGAGCTCGCGCCACAGGCCGACGTGACATCGATCGCTATCGAGTACGGCACCGTCGACCTGGTGATCGTGCTGCAGGCACTACGTGCCGATGCCGTGCTCCATGCATCGGGCGACCCCACTCACCCGGCCGCTGCGGAGATTCGCGATCTCGTGCGCAACGCGTTTGCCGACGACGACCCTGGATGGATCGAGGCCTGCTGGCCGCGATTCCACTCCGTGATCAGTCGGGCCGTCGCCGCTCCGTGAGGGGGTGATGAGGGTGAGGGGGTGATGGCGACGTAATGGACGACCAGTTCTTTCCGTATCGCTTCGAGCGGCGGCTTGCCCCGATGTGGCTGCCCTTCGGCGCCCGACCCGGGCGTGACGGCGTCACCGTCACCGCCGATCGCTTCCGGGCGACGTTTGGGTTTCTGAACGTCGACACGCCGCTGCAGAACGTTGCGGGAGGTCACGTGACTCGGGGCTACCGCTGGTACACGGCCGTGGGTGCTCGTCTGTCGTTCGCTGACGACGGCCTGACGTTCGGCACGAACTCAGCGCGGGGCGTGTGTGTCCACTTCGGCACGCCCGTGCCGCGCGTGATCGGCCTCAAGCCGCACTCGGCGCTGACCGTCACCGTCGCAGACTGCGATGGGCTGGTCGCGGCGATTGGCGACGTCGATACCTGAGCGGGCATCCTCGGCCGGACTCGACGAGGCGATTGCGATCACGGACGCTGGATACGACGCGGCGGGTGGTCGGCGAGTAGCTCAGCTGCGGCGCGCGCCCCGCCCAGGTTGCCGGCCGACGGACCGATAGTGAGCGCAGCGAGCGCGCCAACAACTGCGAAACCCGGCTCCCAGCGCAGGCGATCGTCGAGAATCGGCCAACCGTTCACGTGGGGTGCGCCGAATGCCGCCCGCTTCGCCAAGACCGGCTCGACACGGAGATCAGGAGTGGAACCCGTTGCGACCCACACCCTGTCGACGGGCAGCTCCACTCCAGCGACACGGACGACCGCTGCGTCGCCATCGTCTGTCGCGGCGATGTCGCCAGCACTACACATCTGTCGGACCGACGCGTCTGCAAGTGCATCGTTGAGGTCGGGGGTCATCGAGCCCTGACGCGCCCGTTCTGCCATCCGCCGTCGCTCGCACGGGTCGGCAACCGCTCGAAACGGGACGAGGTGGTCGTCCATCAACCATCCTGCGTCGACGTCGAGATTTGCAATCCGTCGCGGTCCGCGGCTGATGAGTACGACATCGGCGCCAGCGCGAGCAGCTTCCAGCGCGAGCTGACCGGCGGTCTGCCCGCCGCCCAGAACGGCGATGCGCTGGCCAGGTGCTGCGTGGGCAAGGTCGACTTCGTTGCTGTGGGTGATCGTGTCGCCCAGTTCGACGCCGGCCGGCACATTGGGTCGCCTTGGGTTTCCGGCCCACACGATCTGTCGGGCGCGCAACACCGCTCCATCACTGAGTTCTGCACACCACACCGGCTGCGCCGCAGTACCGACCGGACGCAGCTCGACGATCGACGCAGGATGAACCCGCCGCGCCAATCCGGTACGGGCGGCCAGGTCGCGGCAGAAGTTGGCGAAGACCGCGGTGGTCGGGCGACGCAACGGTCCGTTGAGCGGATCGCCGTTCGGCGCGCAGTAGTGACGCATCGGCGTGGTGCGATAGCGGCAGGCATGCAGAAGCGCCATCGAGTCTGGATCGGGGTGGTGTACGCCAGGGCTCCGCAACACGTCGATCCGTTGTTGGTCGAACTGCTCGTCCCATGCCCGCATCCAGCAACCCGCCGGATCGACAACGACGACGTCATCGACTGCTGTCGGCCGGTCGCACACCCAGCGAGCGAGCACGGTCAGCGCCTGCGGTCCAGCGCCAACGACGACGGTGTCGGTCTCGATCACTTGCGCTCGCTACCGTGAATGAGAATCATTCTCATTCACGGTAGCGTCGCACGACATGTCGTCACCATCACTTGCCGCGCACAGAACCGACGATCGGCTGCCGGTCACCGTGCTGTCCGGATTCCTCGGCTCCGGCAAGACCACGCTTGCCTTCCCGGTTGGACAGGACGTGGTTGAGCAGCGTGGTC
>JBCBSO010000305.1:0-5479 GCA_039819205.1 Actinomycetota bacterium | reverse complement strand
GCTCGACGTGACCGTCCTCGTGCCGGCCTGGCGCAACGGCCAGCTGATCGCACTGTTCGGGTCGACGATCCATCACACCGACGTTGGCGGCTACGGGATCGGTGCCGGCGGACGCGATGTATTCGAAGAGGGCCTGTGGATCCCGATCGTGAAGTTGATGCGCGCTGGCGAACGCAACGACGACGTGTGGAAGTTCATCCTGTCCAACGTGCGTCAACCCGATCACATGGCCGGCGACCTCCACGCCCAGATGGCGTCGGGTGAGATCGGCGGCCAGCGATTGCAGGCGCTCTGCGATCAGCACGGGCTCGACGACATCGAGGACCTCGCCGACGAGATCATCACGCGCTCCGAAACCGCGACGCGCACGGCCATCAGCGCGCTCCCGAGTGGGCGCTACGAGTCGTCGGCGATTCTCGACCTTGCCGACGAGAGCCGAATCGAGATCAAGTGCGCGCTGATCGTCGACGCCGACACCGGCACCATCACGGTCGACTACACCGGCTCGGCCGACGCCAGTCCGTGGGGCATCAACGTGGTCAAGAACTACACCCACGCGTACACGACGTTCACGGTGCGCTCGGTGCTCAGCCCCGAGATCCCGAACAACGCCGGCAGCTTGGCGCCGATCGAGGTGGTCGCCCCCGAGGGTTCGATCGTCAACGCGGTGTCGCCGCAGCCGTGCACCGCACGACATGTCGTCGGCATGTTCTTGCCCAACGCGCTGCTGAAGGCGCTTGCCCAGGTGAGTCCCGATGGCGCGATGGCTGAGGGTTCGGGCGCGGTATGGACCATGCAGGTCAGTGGGAATCACGACGACGGCTCCCCGTTCATCACGGCGATGTTCACCTATGCCGGCGGTGTCGGCGGGCGCGCCAGCAAGCCCGGCCTGGATGCGTGTTCGTACCCCACCGGCGTGGCCGCCGTGCCGATCGAGGTGGTCGAGGCGTCCGCTCCAATCCGCTTCTCGCGCAAGGAGTTGCGCCCTGGCTCGGGAGGGCGCGGCGCACAGCCAGGCGGGCTCGGCCAGACCATCGAGTTCAGCGTCGACACCACCCGCGATTGGCAGCTCAACGCGGTAACCAGCCGTCTCGCAGAGGCACCGCAAGGGATCTTCGGCGGCGAGTCCGGGAGCGCCGGATCGTTCCTCGTGAACGGTGCGGCGGTCACCACGCAGTCGCGCATCACCCTCGCGCCAGACGATGTCGTGCGCCTCGAGTTGCCGGGCGGCGGCGGCTACGGAACCGCCGACGCGACTGACGCGGCGGAGGCCGCTACGTCGTGAACGGCTCAATTGGGCTGACGACGCTCGCCGACATATGGCGGCGGTCGGTCGACGGGCGATCCGCCGCAACGTTCCTCAGGTTCGAGGCCCCGAGCGGTGCGATCACCGAGTGGAGCTACGCCGCGTTCGATGCCGAGGTCCAACGGGTTGCCGCCCGACTGCACGCGCTGGGTGTCGACGACCAACGCGGTGTCCACCTCGCGCTCACCAACTCGCCACACTTCGTTGCGCTGTGGCTCGCCGCGTCCGCGTTGGGCTCGCACATCGTGCCGTCCGACCCCATGGGGACATCGCCAGAGCTTGCCGAACATCTCGTGCGTACCGCGCCGGCGGTCGGCGTATGCGCCGCATCACGCGCCGACACGTACCGCACCGCCTGCGCCGAGAGTGGGCTGCGCGACCTAGCCGTCATCGAGGTGGACGAATCACAGTCCGACCTCGCCGTGCTCGCCGGTGAACACCCACTCCCTTCGGTGGCGCCGTCCGGATCGGCGCGTGCCGCGGTGATGTTCACCAGCGGCACAACCGGGCGCCCCAAGGGCGTGATTGTCACGCAGGCGAACTACGCCTTCGCCGGGGCGACGATGGCCGCAGCGTGTGACCTGCAGCCCGACGATCGGCAACTGGTCGTGCTGCCGCTGTTCCATGCGAACGCGCAGTACTACTCGTTTGCCTCGGCGATCGCCGTCGGCGCGAGCGTGGCGCTGATGCACACGTTCTCGGCGAGCCGCTTCATCGAGCAGGCCGCCAGGCACAGAGCGACGCACGCCAGTTTGTTCGCCGGACCGATGCGCATGATCCTGGCGCGCGGTGGTCCGCTCGATCGTTCCTCTGGACTGCCGCCGCTTGAGCTACGCCACTGCTGGTACGCCCAGAACTTGGCGAACGATCAATACGCCACACTCACCGAGTGGCTCGGATGCCGACCACGCCAGCTCTACGGCATGACCGAGACGATTCCCGCCGTGCTCACTGATGCCGCCGACGATCCGCGACCCGACACGATGGGGTATGTGACCGACGGGTGTGTGGTCGATGTGCAACGTGGCGATGGCTCGTCGTGTGCGGCGAACGAGGTCGGCGAGATCGTCGTTGGCGGGGTGCCAGGTGACACGCTGTTCGGCGGCTACCTCGACGACGAGCACACCACCAACGCGTCGTATCGCGGTGGATGGTTTCTCACCGGCGATCGTGCTTGGCGCGAGGCCGATGGTCGGTACCACTTCGATGGCCGGCGCGCCGATGTGCTCAAGGTGAGCGGTGAGAACGTGTCGGTGGTCGAGGTGGAAGCCGCGCTGACCGAACACCCGGCCGTGTTCGAGGCCGTCGTCGTCGGTGCTCCCGACGCGGTCCGCGACGAGGTGCCGGTGGCCTTCGTCGTCGCATCTGCCGATGCGCCGAGCGACCCCGATGTATTGACCGCCGCGTTGGCCGAGTGGAGCACCGAGCGCATGGCGAAGGCGAAGCGTCCCGTGCGTTTCGTGATCGTCGACGAGTTGCCGCGCACCAGCGTCGGCAAGATCCGCAAGTTCTTGCTCAGCGAAGCGGCCCTGGCGCCGTCCGCCGCGTTTACATCCGCACCATCATCATCCCCACCATCCCCACCATCCCCACCATCCCCACCATCGCCACCATCTTCCCCGTCATCTCCGGAGGCCGTGTCATGACCACCCTCGATCCCGCGACACTCGACGCCCTCGATCCGTCGACGCTCGATGTGTCCGACGCGGCGACGTTGCCGCCCGAGCTGTACACGTCCCCCGACGTGTTGGCCTTCGAGCGCGACGCACTCTTTGCTCGCGAGTGGTTGTGCGTCGGTCGAGCCGAACGGATCCCCGAGGCCGGCGACTGGTTTACCACCACCATCTGCGACGAGCCGATCATCGTCGCCCGCGGCAAAGACGGCGAGATCCGGGCGATGTCGGCGGTATGCCAGCACCGAGCGATGCAGGTGTGCGACGGCAGCGGCAACGACACCACGTTCAAGTGTCCGTATCACCACTGGATTTACGGGCTCGACGGCCGTCTCCTCGGTGCACCGGCCATGGAGCGCACCAACGACTTCGACAAGAGCGACTTCGGGCTCCCTGCGCTGGCGGTCGAACTGTGGCAGGGCTTCGTGTTCGTCAACCTCGACACCGATGCCGCCCCGCTCGCCCCGACGCTCGAGCAGTACACCCCGTATCTCGATCACTACGACCTGGAACACGCGGTGTGCCCCGGCACGTTCACGCTCGAGGGCATGCCGTGGAACTGGAAGGTGATGTTCGAGAACTTCAACGACGGGTATCACGCCAACCGTCTGCACCAGTACGTCCAGGACTTCTGCCCCAGCAATATGAGTGAGTTCCCGGCGCCCTACGACGCCAACTCGAACGTGATCTTCCGCACCGGTGGCTATACCCACATGGACGGCGGATTCAACGCCACCCATCACTCGATCATGCCGGTGTTCCCCGAACTCACCGACGAAGAGCGGACCAGGTCGACCTTTGCGTTGGTCCCGCCAACGTTGTGTTTTGGCACTGCGCCTGATCAGTGTTTCTTCTTCCTCGTCAGGCCGACGAGTGCGGAGACGATCGACGTGGAGATCGGCTACATCTTCCATCCCTCGGCGCTCGACGACCCCCTGTTCGAGTACAAGCTCAAGCTGAGCGACGTTGGCGTGCAGGTGTTTGTCGAGCAAGACCAGGACGCCACCACCAAGGTGCAGCGTGGGCTGCGCTCGCGGTTTGCGCCGAGAGGTCGGTACTCGTGGCAGGAGGAGAGCCACGTTCGTTTCAACCGCTGGCTCGTCGACCGATATCGAGCCGCAGCCACCTGATCTGTCCAGATCGACCCCGCGAGCTGGCCCGTCGCGGGACCGAAACACCGCCGAAATATGGGCCGACTACCATCGTCTATGGTCTGACCATCAGGCCAAAACGGGGGTGACCGAATTGTCGCCCCGCTGGTCCATACGGACCATCCAGGAGGAGGAGAACCGCAGCGATGAACACCATGACCCAACGTGGGACCAAACGCCGGACCACCCGGCTTGTTGCCGGCGTCGCCGCATTGGCACTTGTTGCCGCTGCGTGTGGTGACGACGACGACAGCTCATCGGACACGACCACGGCCGCCACCGAAGCCACCACTGAGTCGACCGACGACATGACCGAGTCGACCGACGACATGACCGAGTCGACCGACGACATGACCGAGGACACCGCCGCCGACACCGGTAGTGACGGTGGCGACCCCGGTGCCCTCGACGGCAACGCCGATGGCGAAGTGGTGTTCGCCATCGCTACCCCAGGACCACGCGACGACGGTGCGTTCTACCAGGCACTGGTGGAAGGCGTGACCGCCTTCACCACCGACTCGGGGTACCCAGACCCGATCATCGTCGACAACATCGACCCCGCCCAGGCTGAGACAGAGCTACGCAACCTCGCCCGCCAGAACCCCGATGTGATCGCCGTGGGTGCTGGCGAAATCTCCGACCCGCTCGAGGCGCTTGCCGAGGAGTTCCCCGACATCTTGTGGTACTGCAACTGCGGCGCCGGTCAGCAGATCCCGGGCATCGCCCAGTCGTCCGACGACTCCAGCCAGATCAGCTACTCGGCGGGATACGCCACGGGACTTCTGCTCCAGGAGACCGACTCGACCACGGCGGCGTTCCTTGGCTGCTGCGACCTCGACTTCGAGCAGGAGGCGTACAACGCCTTTGAGCTCGGATTGCAGGCCGTCGACCCGAGCTTCTCGGCGGTGTACATCCCGACCGGTGACTTCAACGACGTGGCCGGTGCAACCGAGGCGTTCAATCAAGCGGTCGCTGATGGCGCCGGGGCGGTGTATCCGTTCCTCGGTGGTGCCCACGAGCCGATCGTCGCCTTGGCCAACGAGAACGACGTGATCGTCATGTCCGCCGGCGCCTCCGACGTGTGCGAGCGCGACGATCTCGACTACGACATCGCCGTGCAGTTCGACGCCGGTGACTACCTCGACACCGTGATCGGCCTAATCGCCAACGGCGAGCTCGCCGAAGGCGAAACGTTCCTGTTCGAGGTGGGCGCGTTCGACTTCGTCGGCGCCAAGTTCTGCGATGCCACGCCCGAGCAGGAGGCGGCACTCGACGACGTGGCCGGTGCAACCGAGGCGTTCAATCAAGCGGTCGCTGATGGCGCCGGGGCGGTGTATCCGTTCCTCGGT
>JBCBSO010000304.1:0-5486 GCA_039819205.1 Actinomycetota bacterium | reverse complement strand
ACGATGTTCGGGTCGGCGTTCATGCTCGTCGCCTTCCTTGCGCTGTTCTTCCAGACCGACGCCGTGAGCTTCGGCTTCGCCCATTTGGTCGAGGCGGGGGCCGGCGTCGACCGCGACGTGCAGATCTGGATCTTTGCTGGCATGTTCCTCGGCTTCGCCGTGAAGGTGCCGATGTTCCCGTTCCATACGTGGCTGCCCGACGCCCACACCCAGGCACCCACGCAGGGCTCGGTGATCCTGGCCGCGATCTTGCTCAAGCTCGGTACGTACGGCTTCGTGCGCATCGCCATCCCGATGCTCCCCGAAGGCGCCAAGGCGTGGGCGCCGGTGATCGGCATCCTCGCCGTGATCGGCATCATTTACGGCGCACTCGGCTGTTTGGCGCAGACCGACATGAAGAGACTGATCGCCTTCTCGTCGGTGGCGCACATGGGGTTCGTGATGCTCGGCATTGCCACCCTCACCGAGTTCGGTATCAACGCCGCGATCTTCGGCATGGTCGCCCACGGCCTGATCACCGGGATGTTGTTCTTCCTGGCCGGGTCGGTCAAACACCGCTACCACACCCTCGAGATCAGTCGACTTTCGGGCATGTTGGTGCAGGCGCCCCGACTGGGCTGGATCCTCGGCTTTGCCGCGATGGCCTCGCTCGGGCTGCCGGGTCTGGCGGGCTTCTGGGGTGAGTTCCCCGTGATCCTGTCGGCCTACAACCCGAACTTCGGGCTGAGCGAAGAGCTGTTCCGCACACTCATGGTGATCGCCGCAGTCGGCACGGTGCTCGCCGCCGCCTACCTGCTGTGGCTGTACCAGCGCACGGCGTTCGGTGAACCGAGTGAGGAGTTCACCAACGGTGCGGGCGGTCATGGCGACGACGCCCATTCCGGTCACGGCGCGACGCCGCAGCCGGTCGGTGCCGCCGTCAACGACGACGCCGACCACCACGACGAGATCTACGACGTCACGCCGATCGAGTGGGTGGCGTGGACGCCGTTCCTGATCTTCATCGTGGTGTTCGGTGTGTATCCGCAGCTGATGTTCCAGGTGATCGACCCCGCCGTCACTGAGATGGTCGCTCGCCTCGGGGAGACGCTCGGTCCGTGATCGGCCTCGTCTCGTCCGTGCTGGCCCAGGCCAGCGAGTGGGTGTCGCCCACGATCGACTGGCACGCGCTCGCCCCCGAGATCGTGCTGGTCGTCGGCATCAACCTGGTGCTGTTGCTCGACCTCCAGTTGCCCGACTCGAAGAAATGGGCGATGGCCTCCATCACGGGGTTCGTGCTCCTTGCGGCCTTCGTTCCGGTGGTCACGTTGTGGGTCGTCGGCGACGACTCGACCAGATCGTTGTTCGACGGGCGCTACGTGATCGACGAGTACGCGCTCGTGTTGAAGGGCCTGTTCCTGCTCACCGCGTACGTCATCGTGTTGATGAGCCAGACCGAACTCGAAGAGGGCGGCTACTACCAGGGCGAGTTCTACGTGCTGATGCTGTGCAGCGTGCTCGGCATGGTGATGATGGCGTCGGCGCGCGACCTGGTGAGCATCTTCGTGGCGCTCGAGCTGTTGTCGATCCCGGCGTACATGATGGCCGCCTGGCGCAAACGCGACGAGAAGTCGAATGAAGCCGGCGTGAAGTACTACCTGCTCGGCGTGTTCGCGTCGGCGGTGCTGCTCTACGGCATGAGCCTGCTGTACGGCGCCACCGGGTCGACGTTGCTCACCGACATCGGCGCCTCGTTGTCCGACGGCGATCTCATCGGCCTCGAGGTCGTCGCCGTCGTGTTCGTGTTGTGTGGCTTCGCCTTCAAGATCTCAGCGGTGCCGTTCCACACGTGGGCGCCCGACACGTACGAAGGCGCGCCGTTGCCGGTCACCGCGTTCTTGTCGGTGGCGTCAAAAGCGGCGGGTTTCGTGGCGTTGATGAGCATCATCTTCATCGCCTTCCCGGGCGCCGACGGCGTGTCCGAGCCGCTGATCTGGACGCTCGCTGCGCTGACCATGACGGTCGGCAACGTATTGGCCTTGCGGCAGACCAACCTCGTGCGCATGCTCGCCTACTCATCGGTCAGCCAGGGCGGGTTCATTCTGATGCCGCTGGCGTACGCGGGCGATCCCAACGCCGGCGGTTCCGCACTCAATGCGGTGATCGTGTACCTGCTGGTGTACGCCTTCATGAACCTCGGCGCGTTTGCCGTGGTCATGGCGGTCACCCGCAAGACCCACAGCGCCGAGATGTCTGCGTTCGGCGGCCTGTTCGGGTACGCCCCCGGTCTTGCAGTGGCGATGACGATCTTCTTCGCTTCCCTCGCTGGTATCCCGCCGCTCGGCGGCTGGTTCGCCAAGTTCAACGCCTTCCGGGCACTACTCGATGCCGGTACCACGTCGGCGTACGTGCTGGCGGGGATCGCCGCCGTCAACACGGTGATCGCCGCGGCGTACTACATGCGGGTGTTGCGAGTGGTGTGGATGGACGATGCGCCCGACGGCGACACCACACCGATTGTCACTCCGGCCCCGATTGCCGCAGCGCTCGGACTGACCGTGATCGGCACGATCGTGCTGGGGGTACTGCCCAACATCGTCGCCCGCTTCGGTGACCCCGACACGCTGACCGGCGCGTTCGGATTCTGACCGCGCGGCTGGCCGCGCCAAAGGTCTCTCGATGACCGAGGAGATCCGCGCCGAGATCGAGCGTGCGGGGGCGATGCCGTTTGAACGGTTCATGCAGCTCGCCCTGTACGGCGAGCAGGGGTTCTACACCCGCTCCGACGGCGGTTCGGCCGGTCGGCGCGGCGACTTTCTCACCTCACCCGAGGTCGGTCCGCTATTCGGGGCGGTGGTGGCGCGCATGCTCGATGCCGAGTGGGCGCGACTCGGGCGGCCCGACCCGTTCACCGTCGTCGACCTCGGCGCCGGCCCGGGCACCCTGGCCCGAGCGGTGCATGCCGCCTCGCCGGCGTGCCGCGACGCCATGCACTACGTCGCCGTCGAGCTGTCGCCCGCGCAGCGCGCCCGCCATCCGGAACATGTTGCGTCGGTGGCGGAGCTCGCCGAAGTGGGCACGACGGGATCGCTCGACGGCGTCGTGATCGCCAACGAGGTGCTCGACAACGTGCCGTTCCAACTCGCGGTGTTCGACGGTGGATGGCGGGAGGCGTTCGTGGTGCTCGATGGCCACGGTGAACTCGTCGAGCGCCTCTCGGCGCCGTTCGATCCAGCGCCGCCAGTGCTGCCCCCCACAGCGGCCCACGGGGCCCGCGCCCCACTGGTCGGCCGCGCCGCTGACTTGGTTGACGCCGCACGAGCGTTGTTGCGCTCGGGGACCGTGGTGGTCGTCGACTACGGGGTGGCGCGCACCGCCGAACTCGCGTTGCGGCCGTGGAGAGAGTGGCTGCGTACGTACCGCAGCAACGAACGGGGCGGGCACTACCTGGCCAACCCGGGGGAACAGGACATCACCGCCGACATGCCCGTCGACCAGTTGCCAACCCACGACGCCCTGCGCACGCAAGCGCAATGGCTCGCCCGTTGGGGCATCGACGACCTCGTCGCCGAAGGCAAGCAGGTGTGGGCAGAGCGTGCCGCCCGTCCCGATCTCGAAGCGATGCGCATGCGCAGCCGCATCAGCGAGTCCGAGGCCCTCCTCGACCCGGCCGGCCTCGGCGCCTTCCTCGCCCTCGAATGGAAGAACGACTAGCCGAAAAACCGGGGATTCCAGGCGCTACGCGCCGGAATCCGCGAACAGAATGCGCCGCCGCGCTCCGTACAACCGGTTCTCTTCGCTGAATCCAGCGCCTGGCGCCTGGAATCCCCGGTTTTTCTGAGGGGTGGCAAGCTGTGGTGATGCCTGCTGGGTACTCGGGGACGCCGTTGGCAAAGAAGCTCGGAATTCGTGCTGGCGATGTCGTCGCAGTGCTCGACGAGCCCGACGGGTTTCGCGACCTGCTGATCGACCTGCCCGACGACGTGACGTTCCGCACGCAGCTACGCGGGTCGATCGACGTGGTGATCGCGTTCTCCACCGAGCGTCGGGCGCTGATGAAACAGTTGGCCCGCGCCCAGCCGGTGATCCATCCCGACAAGGCCCTGTGGGTCGCCTGGCCGAAGACCACGGTGCCGAAGGGCGTGACCAGGATCGACACTGACCTCACCGGCGATGTGGTGCGGGCGGAGATCCTGTCGACGTCGTCGCTGGTCGACGTCAAGGTGTGTGCCATCTCCGACGTGTGGTCCGGGCTCAAGGCGGTGTGGCGCAAGGAGCTCCGCTGACGCCCAGCGCTCAGGTCGCGGCGCGCGTCGCCGCGGTGTCGAACGGAGACGGCCACACCGTGCTGATCTACGATCCGGCCATGGCCGACCCGGGGGAATCCACGAGCGAGACGATCAACGCGCTGATGGCCGAGGACCGAACGTTCCCGCCATCAGACGACTTCAAGGAGCAGGCGCTGGTCACCGGCACCTTCCTGTACGACGAAGCGCGGGAGAATGACGAGGCGTTCTGGGCCCGCCAAGCGGCCGAGCTGGTCGACTGGGACACCGAGTGGGACACCATCCTCGACTGGCAGTTGCCCGATGCCAAATGGTTCGTCGGCGGGAAGCTCAATGTGGCGTACAACTGCCTCGATCGGCACGTGGCCGCTGGGCGCGGCGACAAGGTGGCGATTCACTGGGAGGGCGAGCCGGGCGATACGCGCACGATCACGTACGCCGAACTCCTCGACGAGGTGTCCCGCTTCGCCAACGCGCTGAAGGGACTCGGCGTCGAGGCCGGCGATCGCATCAACATCTACCTGCCGATGATTCCCGAGGCGGCGGTGGCGATGCTTGCGTGCGCGCGTATCGGCGCCGCACACAGCGTGGTGTTCGGCGGGTTCTCGAGTCAGTCGCTCGCCGATCGCATCAACGACGCCGAGGCCAAGGTGCTGATCACGGCCGATGGCGGGTACCGCCGCGGCGCGGTGTTCCCGCTCAAGCCCGCTGCCGACGAAGCGATCGTCGACACACCCTCGATCGAGCACGTGGTGGTCGTGCAGCGCGGCGGCAACGACGTGGAGATGATCGACGGGCGCGACCACTGGTACCACGACCTGATGGCCGACGCATCGAGCGACTGCCCGGCCGAACCATTCGACAGCGAGCACCTCCTCTTCCTGCTGTACACGTCGGGCACCACCGGCACGCCCAAGGGGATCATGCACACCACCGGCGGCTACCTGACGCACGTGACCTACACCCACAAGTACGTGTTCGACCTACATCCCGACACCGACGTGTACTGGTGCACCGCGGATGTCGGCTGGATCACCGGACACAGCTACATCGTGTACGGCCCCCTGTCGAACGGCGCCACACAGGTGATGTACGAAGGCGTGCCCAACCACCCCGGTAACGACCGGTTCTGGGAAATCGTCGCCAAGTACGGCGTGACGATCTTCTACACCGCCCCCACTGCGATCCGCACGTTCATGAAGTGGGGCGACGCCGAGCCGG
>JBCBSO010000303.1:0-5504 GCA_039819205.1 Actinomycetota bacterium | reverse complement strand
ATCGATGTCACCCCAGCGCTCGACGAGGACAACCTGCTCGCGATCTCGCAGCTGCTCGACGAGCTTGACGCGATTCCGTCAGGACCCAACGCACACGATGACGCGTGAGCCCGTCGAGCGTCTCCGCCAGATCCAACCGTGGCTGGCTCATCGGGTCGAGCACGTGCACCACGGTAGGGCTGTCGGCCGTTATCCGGTGAGTGATCGGCTCGCTGACTCTCGCCATGAGCGGGCGAGCTGTTCGAGGTGATCGGGGTTGGCGTGCAGTCCTCGTTGGACGATGAGCCCGCGGTAGAAGACGATGGCCGACTCGATGGCGTCGGCGATGTCGCTCTCGGGGGCCGCTGCGTCGGTGACCTCGGTGGCCAGCGAGCGGAGCGTCGCGACGGCGCGGTCGTCGAGTTCGGCCACGCCAGTCCCGAGTTCTGGGTCGGTTCGTGCGGCGATGAGCGCTTCGAGGACGCTGAAGTTGTGACGGTCGTCGAGGTATGCGGTCCACAGCAGATCGAGCAGTTGTCGAAGGGTGCGGTCTTCAGCCGGTAACGCTGTGAAGCGCGCTCGGACCTCGGATTCGAATCGTTCGGTGAGTAGGTCGAGCGCAGCGAGCAACAGGCTGGCCTTCGTGGGGTAGTGGTGGGTTTGGGCGCCTCGCGACACGCCGGCGACCTCACTGATGCGCGCCGAGGTCGCAGCCGCCCAACCCTCATCCGCGATGACGTCCAAGGTGGCGTCCAACAGCCGTTGGCGCATTTCGTCGCTCTTTTTCCGTTGGCGGCGGCGGGAGAGGTCGTTGGCGTTCATAACGGCTGGTCGCGGTGCCGACACGGTGGAACGGTAGCGGTCGCGCGATCGACTTGACGAACGAAACAAACCAGCTAGTCTGTTTGTATGTCTTCGACGATCGCCGAGCCCGATGCCGACCCGCCGTCGCTCCAGCTGTACTCAGGCCAACCACAGCACGAAGCGTTCGCCGCCATGGGTGCGCTCTTCCCGACGAGCACGCTCCATCCGTCATCGTCTCCGCACCGCTTCGACCCCGGCGACCAGATCGCGCTGCCCGAAGCCTTCTCCTTTGGTTCGTCGATGCTGTCGACGACCGAGTTCCTCGACGCGACCGACACCGCAGCACTCCTCGTGCTGCATCACGGACGCACCCGCTTCGAGCAGTACTGGTTGACCGGTGGCCCCGACGTGGCGTGGATCTCGTGGTCGATGGCCAAGAGCTTCATCTCGGCGCTGATCGGCATCGCCGTCGCCGAGGGAGCCATTCGGACCATCGAGGATCCGGTCAGCGACTACGTGCCAGAACTCGCCGGTTCGGCATACGACGGCGTGTCGATTCGAGCGGTGCTGGAGATGTCGTCAGGCGCACGCTGGAACGAGGACTACAGCGATCAGTCCTCCGACATCAACCGATTCGGAGCCGCCCTCGCCGGCGGGAGCTCGCTGCTCGAGTTCGTCGCAGGCATGCAGTCCGAACGACCACCACGAACGTTGTGCCAATACAACTCTGCAGACACTCAGGTCCTTGGACATGTGCTGATCGCCGCCACCGGTCAGCCGGTCACCGACTACATGCAAGACAGGCTGTACGAGCCGCTCGGCATGGAGTCATCCGGCGCATGGCTCCTCGACCGCGATGGCGTCGAGATGGCGTTCGGGGGGTTGACCATGACCGCCCGCGACTACGCCAAGCTCGGGGAGTTGTTCCGACACAAAGGTGAGTGGAACGGCACCCAGCTCGTGCCTCGAGATTGGGTCGCCGCATCGACGATATCGAACGAAGAGCATCTCGCCGTTGGCAAGGTGATCGTCGGGGGCACGTCTTCCCGTTCGGCTACGGACTCCAGTGGTGGATCCCCGATGGAGATCGCGGCGAGTTCTCGGCGATCGGTGTCTACAACCAGTTCACCTACGTCGATCCCGAGGCGAACGCCACGGTCGTCAAGCTCTCGGCGAACCGCAGGTACGGGCTATCCACCGAAGAGGTCGACAACCGCGAAGCGACCACCGTCGAGTTCATCCGAACACTCATCGCCCAGCTCGACTGAGACCTCCGACCGCCAACGCCGACCACCTCACAACGGAGCACGCACATGACCAACGAAGAACTCGTCCGGGCCGCCTGCAAGGCGATCTGGAGCGACCATGATCTCGACAAGGCCGATGAGCTCTACGCCCCCGACTTCATCGCGCACTACCCATCAGTTGCCATGCCACCGGTCCCTCCCGGACCAGCAGGCGTCAAGGAACTCGCTCGGAGCATCCTCGAGGGTTTTCCCGACTACCACGAAACCGTCGAAGACATCGTCGCCAGCGGGGACCGCGTCGCTGTCCGACTCACACTTCGCGGTACCAACACCGGACCACTCGCCGACGGCACCACCACCGGCAAGTCCATCGAGTTCACCGACATGACCATGGTTCGGATCGAGAACGGCAAGATCGCCGAACTCTGGGGTCTCAGCGACCACATAACGATGATGACCCAGCTCGGGCTCTTCGACGCCACAACGCCGTCGCCGACCGAGACGGCGTAGCCGAGGCCGCCACCGATCGACGCGGGTCATGGAGTCGAGCGAGGTGGAACGGCGCGGATGAACTCTGCGAGATCGCGGCCCGGTGTTGCGTCGACGGGCTCGCGGTCGAGGTCGGCGAGTGTCTCGTCTGCCCATTCGATCCACGCTTTGCCGGTGAGCAGCCCGTATCTGGCTGTTGCCCGGACGTATCGGGCTGCCGGCTCGGTGTCGAGGTGGGCGATGATCACCTCGAATCGTGCGACGGCGTCGAGCTGCGCCGCTCGTTCGGCCAGCAGCATCGACCGCAACGCGTCGTGGCTCATGCGGTGCCCGAAGAACAGCTTGAGCAGCTCGGGTATTCGGGCGACTCCTGTTGGCAGGTCGTCGGCCGCGAGCCAGCCGTCGAGTTCGGCGAGCCCGGTGGTGGTCGCGTCGTAGACGCGCTTGTCGGGTCGACGTTGCTGGCTCACGTCGGTTCCGCTGATGAGCCCATCCGCTTCGAGTTGCGGGAGCTCTTTGTAGATCTGACTCTTCGACACCGGCCAGAACTGGGCGACCGAACCATGGATCGCTGTCGCCAGGTCGTAGCCCGACATCGGTGCGATCGAGAGATACCCGAGCAAGGTGTACGACGTCGGTGTCAGCGGTCGACTCAGCACGCCGAGACAGTACACGGCTATATAGTCTCGCCGAGACTATATAGTGAGCGCGTGGCCAACGAGCCGCTCACCAACGACGAGGCGGACCTCCGCGTCGGCAAACGCTTCGGCGCGGTCCGTATGGTGCTCGTCGACATCGTTGGCCCGCTGCTCGTATTCCAGCTTTCGCGCACTGCGGGTGTCGCCGAGGTCTGGGCGCTCGTGCTCTCGGGCCTGCCGCCGGCGGTGGGCGTCTGCGTCGACTGGCAGCGCCGACGCAAGATCGAGGTCATCGGCATCGTCGTCCTGGGCGGCATTGCGCTCAGCCTCGTGTTGGCGCTGCTCAGCGACGATCCCAAGGTGGTCCTGCTCGAGGGAGCTGCGGTCACTGCGGTACTCGCGACCGCGCAGCTGGTGTCGATACGGATGCGACGGCCGCTCATCTTCTACTTTGCGCAGGCATTCCAAGGTGGCCGCTTCTCCGCGGCGGGCATGGCGATGGAAGCCGAGTACGACGAGTTCGTCGAGGCTCGCTCGTTCTGGCGGAAGGCCGCGATCGTTTGGGGAACCGTTGGCCTCGCCGAAGCGGCCGCACGGGTGATCGTCATCCAGGTGGTGTCGACATCGGCGGCGCTGGCGATCAACCGCATCGCACCATGGTTGATCTTTGCCGGGCTGATCGCCTGGACGTACTGGGCTGGTACGCGGGCCCGTGGCGATGCAGCACCGTCTACAGAGATGCCTCGATGATCTGCGTGCGCTACGACGAACCGGAGTCCAGCTCAGCAGCCTTGCGTTGAAACAGCCGCTGCATGTGTGCGGTCGAGTCCATGCCGACAACGTTGGGGCTCTTGTCCTTCATACCGGCGAACGCCGGCATGACACCGAACTCGACGGGGACGTCAAGGCTGATCGTGCGGGTCTTTGGGAGAAAGCACTGCTCGTCGTCGCACGCTTGATACCGAACGTTGACCTCGAGCGCGACGGAACCATCGTTGGTGAATAGGGCTCGGGCGAACTCGCTGTTCGCAAAGAACGGGATCACGAAATCGACCGTGCCGCTCCACACCTGCAGCGGCTGATCGACACCCGGCAACGCAAGCGGCACCGTTGGCGGTGACTGGATCGGGTCGTAGCGCAAGCCGTCGGGACCCGTCACCTCGATGCTGGTGGCCACCATCCCCTCCGGAACCGGTCGGTCGTAGATGTGCAGCCCGTGGGGGAGCTCGAAACGGACCACCAGACGGCGCAGCGGACCGAGCTTGAGGACGCCGCCGCCGCCGCGCACGAACGCCGTGATCTCGATGCCGTCATCTTCACGAGCCGAGCCGCTGGGGTCGTCGGAACCCGGCTCGATCCGACCACGGAAGCTGTCGAGGATGCGCTCGATGCCCTCCCGGTGCGCGAGATGGCGATTGAAGATCTTGTCGACGATGACGCCGTCTTCGTCGAGGAGAAAGAAGCCCGGGAATGGAATCCCGTAGAACGGCACGTCGTTGGGCTGCACGATGGTGTTGAGCACGTCGTAACGCCGAATGACCTCCGAGCCGACGTCGGAGAGCATCGTGAACTCCACGCCGGATGCATCGACATACGCCGCCAGCGCGTCGACATCGTCGTAACTGATCGCGTAGAGCTTGATGCCGTCAGCGGACAGTTCGGACAGACCGTGGTGCAGCTCGACCAGCTGCGTCAGGCACGGTGGTCACCACACCGCCGATCGGAAGAACAACACCGCCGCACGGGATCCATCGCGATCTGCGTGAAACGACACCGACTCGCCTCGATGGTTCGGTAACTCGAAGTCGGGCGCCGCGTCGCCGATCGCTAGTCCGGGGTCGAAGGGGCCCTGCGGGACGACGCGTTGTGCGCTCGTCACTGGCAGCGGCCCGGTGAACCCGTACTCGTCGGTGAACTGTTGGTCACTCATCGCCGCTCGGCTCCTCCGGACACCTCTCGATACATATCTAGAGTGTTTATTCTAGTTGACCTTCCAATCACGAGTCGGGGCCGGCGCGTTGAGTAGCGATTGCTCAGGCGGTGTTGCCCACACCGGACTTCGCTGCACAGGAACGATCGACGCCGTCGATCGACAACGGAGGTGACTCGATGTCCGACCGCAATCAGCAATACCAAGAGAAGATTTCGGCTGCCTGCTCCCCGCACGTTCCCGACGAGATCGTGGCCGTGGGGATCTTCAGCCCGCGAGGGACGACCGGGCTCGCCGCCGCATGATCGTGCCAAGTAGTGGTGATGCGCCTTCGATCATGCCGACCGCGCCGGTCGTCCCTCTCGGGCTGAAGATCCCCACGGCCACGATCTCGTCGGGAACGTGCGGGGAGCAGGC
>JBCBSO010000302.1:0-5509 GCA_039819205.1 Actinomycetota bacterium | reverse complement strand
CCCTCGAGGGCAGCGCCGAAGACGCGTACGCCGCGCTGTCGAACGTGGGCCGGGCGACGTGTCGCAAGCTGTTCGAACAGCTCGTTCAGCTCGGCGACAACGCACTGCCGACCCGCCGCACCCGCCAGCTCGGCGACCTGATCGGCCATCCGCCCGGCGCGGCAGGGGCGGCAACGGCGACCGGACAGTGGCCAGAACTCGACCAGGTGATCGACACCTTCGTTGGCAAACGCCTGCTGACGCTCGACGTCGACACCATCACCATCAGCCACGAGTCGCTCCTCGGCGCCTGGCCGCGGCTCGCCGAGTGGGTCGACCAGCTCCGTCACCAGCTGAGCGTGCTGCGGCGAATCGCCGTGTCGGCAGCCACGTGGGTGGAGCTCGACCGCAACCCCGACGCGCTGCTGGTCGGCAGTCTGCTCGACGACGCCGACGCGCTGATCCTCGCCGCCGGCGCGCCACGGCTGAGCGACGACGAGTTGGCGTACGTGGACGCCTCGCGCGCAGCGCGCGCCGAACGTCGGCGACGCGATCAAGAGGTGTTGTCGCGCCAGCTGGCGATGCAGTCGACGATGTTGCGCGACGTCGATGCGGCCCTCGCTGCGCGTATCTCGATGATCGCCCACCAACAGGCCCCCACCGCCACCACCCGCTCGGCGTTGATCGCATCGACCTCGCCGCTTCCCGGTGGCCGGTACCTCGGCGATCCCGGACCCACGGTGGTGGCAGTCGCCGACGACGCACCCGTAGTAGCCGTCACCAACTCGGCGCGCGGCACCGTGGCCATCATGACGGTCGACGAAGCCGACCGCGCTCACCTCACTAGGCGCATCGAGCTCGCCGTCACCTCCCCCAACGCCGACGCGTACGCCGTTGCGCTGTCGCCCGACGGCACCGTGCTCGCCGTTGGCGGAACCGACCGCCAGGTCACCCTCGTCGACCTCACGCACCCCACTCTCGACGACCTCGACGCCGACCGTGTGCTCACCGGCCCCGAGGTGATCCCCGCGCCGCACCTCACCCATCCGGCAGTGACCGTGCTGGCCGACGATCGGAGTCAGTTCACGGGCGCCGTACACGCGCTCACCTTCGGGGCGGGCGGCTCCACGCTCTACGCGAGTGGCGTCGCCAATGGCGTGGCCCGATGGTTGATCCGCAGAGATGGCGACGATCTCGTGACACATCTCGACGCAGTGATCGGACCGGCGGGCACCCTCTATGGCGTCGCCGTCGGAGGTGACCTCGTCGCCTGCGCCCACCTCGACGGTTCGGTCACGCTGTGCGCGACCGACAGCGGGGCCGAACTGTGGCGCGACGACGGCTCCCCCGATGTGGCCGCCGGCGCCATCTGTGTCACTCCAAACGACCGAGTCCTGCTCGCCGGATACCGCGACGGCGACATCCGCGCATGGCGGATCGACGCGGGTGCAGCAACGCCTGCGCTGACCGAACTCACCAGCACCGGGCCGACCTTCTCCAGCTGGGTCAACTCGATCGCAGTCTCGCCGTCGGGGCGGTACGTGGTGGCCGCCAGCTCCGACGGACGGGCCGTGGTGCGCGAGATCCGCACCAGCGAGCAGGTGGGCGTCGACCTACGCCACCCGACGGTCGTCACCGCCGCGCGCTTCCTCGACGACACCACACTGACCACCACCGCCGAGGACGGCACGCTGCGCACCTGGCGAATCGACGAGCCAACGTCGGACGCCACGATCTGGGCCAACGACCTCGACGCCACGGGCCGGTGGACGGCGACTGCGTCGGGTGCAGAAGTGGTGGTTCGCCACGACAACGACGTGACGGCGCTCACCGCTCCGGCGGAGCTCACGTTGTCAGGCGCGATGAGCCTGTCGGAAGACGGCACGCTCCTGATCGCCGGCACACGCCAGGGATCCGTGTTGCTCAGCGAGCGCACCATCGAGGGTGTCGAATGGGCAACGTGGCGCGAGCTCGCCGGCTTGCAGGAGCTGGTCGAGTACACGGCGCTGTCGGGCGACGGCCGGGTGCTCGGCGCCGTCGACCGCGACGGGGTGATGCAGTTGTGGGTGCGCCGGCCCGACGGATCGGTCGAGGCTGCGGCGCGCGATGAGGTGCAGCCGCCCGCAGTCGGCATCGACATCTCCGGCGACGGTGCGCTGGTCGCAGTGTCGAGCGAGAGCAGCCACGTGACGCTGTACGACATCGGGTCATCGGAGCGAGCCAACCCGTGGCATCCACAGCAGATCGCCGCCTTCGCCACCGGTGAAAGCTTCGCCCTGTGCGTTGCGTTCCATCCGTCGCAACCGGTGCTCGCCGTGGGCAACGCCGATCGATCGGTGTCATTGTGGCGGATCGAGTCGGCGGGCGAGCCGTCACTGATTGCCCGGCTGACCGGGCCTGGCGGTCACCCCATGGCAATCACGTGGGACGCCATCGGCCGACGACTCGCCGCGGGCACCACCGACGGCGTGGCGTGGGTGTGGAACGTGCGCGACGTGCGCGCGCCGATCGAGTTCGCCCGGATCGCCGCGGGGTCACCGGTGTATGCGGTGTCGCTGTCGCCAGACGGATCGAGGCTGTATGGCGCCGGGCCTGGCGGGCGCACGCACACGTGGATCCTCGATGAGTCGGCGGCTGTGACCGCGCTCGAGCAGTCGGCCGGTGATCCGATCACCCCAGCCGAGTGGGACACCTACGTCCCCACCATCCCATATCCGACGCTCTGACTCAGCGGAACGTTCCTCGGCGCCTCCCACCGGTGAGCGAAACCCGCACATCCTGCGCCCTCGCTCACCGCAGCCGTGGCGGTACATTCACCGGTGAGCGAAACCCGCACATCCTGCGCCCTCGCTCACCGCAGCCGTGGCGGTACATTCACCGGTGAACGAAACCCGCACATCCTGCGGACTCGCTCACCACACGCCCGACGCTGCGCACAGAACGGCGCAGCGTCGTTCTGCCAGGCTGGCGAGCATGGGGACCACGACGACCACCACTCACCGCGGCTACATCACGCTGATCGTGGCGCTCGTCGCCGCATTGATCGCCACGCTCATCGCCACCGAACCGTGGGCGGCGACCGCGGCACCGGGCGACGACGACGCCACCTTCGTGTCGACCGCCGGCTGCCGTGCGTTCGACTACCGCCCCGGCGACAACCAGGTCGGTCCACGCTCCACGCCCCTCGGCGAAGGCGAGACCTACACCCAACAGATCACCGGCAACGTCGGCGAGTGCACGGGACCGCTAGCGATCCCCGACGACGCCGTGTCGGTGGTGGTCAACATCACCGCTGTCGGCGCCACCGCGCAGACGAACCTGCGCATGTTCCCCGCCAACCTCACCGAGGTGCCGCTGCTGTCGAACCTCAACGTCGCCCCAGGCGCGCCGCCAACACCGAATCAGGTCGACGTGCAGCTCTCGCCGTCCGGCGCGATCAAGATCTTCAACTTCAAGGGCAACGTGTCGGTGCTCGGCGACATCGTCGGCTACTTCACCAAAGCGTCACTGACCGAGATCGATCAGCGGCTGACGGCGCTCGAAGGGCCGACGACGTCGTACGTCATGATCCCCGGCGCCGACTTCATCCCCACCACCAACCAAGTCGACTACTCCACCAACGGTCTCGATCTGCGCAGCGGCCTCACC
Source organism: Actinomycetota bacterium (assembly GCA_039819205.1). GTDB lineage: Bacteria > Actinomycetota > Acidimicrobiia > Acidimicrobiales > Ilumatobacteraceae > JABSQH01. Next base: position 1,882 of record JBCBSO010000302.1, on the reverse strand, counting down.
AACACCGGGGTGCCGACCTACTACGCCAACCCCAAGGTGCCCGATGGCGCCACCGTCACGAGCGTGACGCTGTACGCAATCGACAACGTCAACGGCGTGCCCGGCGCGGAAGATATCCAACTGGAGCTGTTTGGCGGCGAGCAACCCGGCCTCGGCGCACAGAGCCTGGCGTTCATCAGAACCGACGACGCCGAGCCAGAGCCACGCGAGTTCATCGACACGACGATCGAGAACGCGTTGGTCGACCTCGAGAACAAGGCGTACTACATCAGCATCAGCCTCCCCCCGGGAGCTGGTGTCACTGAACGGATGGTCGTGACCGCCGTACGTATCGAGTACACGACGCCGTAGTGGGCCGGCGGGCGTACGCTGCGGCGCATGTCCATCCCCGACACGCCTGGCGAGATCGATGGATTCCAAGCGATTGGGTTCTTCGCCGCCGACCACGCCGCTGCCGAGAACGGGAAGGTGTACGCCAACGGGGCGTACTGGACGGTGCTGCGCTTCCGCGAGTTCCCCGCCGTGCACCCGGGGATGAGCTTGGTGGCCGTGCTGCAGCAGCCGTTCCACGCGTCGCACGCCGACCATAAGTTCGAGATGTCCCTGTTCGACTCCGACGGCAATCAACATCCCGGCGTACGTGTGCAGGGTCAGTTCCGGGCCACGCCGGGGCCAGACGCCAACTACGGCGACCCCGGGGTGTTGCCGTTCGCCGTCAGGCTCAACGGGATCCGCTTCGAGAAGCCCGACACGTACCGCTTCGCCTTTGCGGTCGACGGCACCGAACTCGCCCGCTACACCTTCCGGGTCACGCAGGCTGCAGGCGGTGCCGCGCCCCAGCGGTGAGGCAACGTCGGCCGGCACGGCGCCGGTTGGCGATCACGCGCCGGCGCGCGGCGAGGTGGTAGCAACGGTTTCGCACCGTCGCCGTCGAAAGGATCGCCATGCTGGCCACCACTCGCTCACGACCGCTCGCCTGGATCGCCCTCGGGGTGGTCCTCACGTTGGCGCTGACGCTGATCGTCACCCAAACCTGGCGGGCGGGGGCCGCCGACGGCGACAGCTCCACGTTCGTGCCGACCGACGGGTGCCGCGCCTTCGATTATCGACCCGCCCCGAATCAGGTGGGCCCTCGGCCAACGCCGCTCGGTGAGGGCGAGACGCACACGCAACAGATCACCGGCGGCGCCGGGAACTGCACGGACGCACTCGCGATCCCGAGCACGGCGACAGCGATCGCGATGAACGTCACCGCAGTCGGCGCAACCGCTCAAACCAACCTGCGGCTGTTCTCCGCCGACCTGTCCAACGTGCCGCTGCTGTCGAGCCTGAACGTCAGTGCCGGGCAGCCACCGGTGCCGAATCAGGTCGACGTGCAGCTGTCGGCTGGTGGTGCCATCAAGATCTTCAACTTCAAGGGCAACGTGTCGGTGATCGGTGACATCGTCGGCTACTACACCAACGAAGACATCGCGGACCTGGCCAATCGTTTGCCGGCCGTGTTCGAAGCGTTTGATAGTGACGCTGAGCCCCTTGGTGCGGCACCCGCCGAAGTGCTGTCGCTCGAGGTGCCAGTACGGGCCGCCGGAAAGGCGCTCGTGGAGTACACCGTGAGTGGGCAGCTCGACGACTCCGGCGGTGCGGTCGCCTGTGCCGTGTATCCCGACGGCGCGATCCCGCCGGCCTTCGGCAGTCCGCCCCCAGGGAGCAGCGTGACAGGCGCACCCGGAACGACGCGAGCGTTCACGTTGCACGCGTCGACCACGTTCGACGTCACCCCAGGCACGGTCAAGTATCAGCTGGCCTGTGCCAGGGTGAGCGCCACCGCAACGGTGGTGGCCCGCAATCTCGTGATCACCATCATTCCCGGCGCGCCGATCTG
>JBCBSO010000301.1:0-5510 GCA_039819205.1 Actinomycetota bacterium | reverse complement strand
TTCGGGATTCTCGAGGCTGCAGGCCACCGCTTCGTCGTCGGTGTAGGTCTTCTTCGGTGCAGGGTCGTCTCCGGGCGAGCCGCCCGATCCGCCACCGGTAGTGGTTTGGTTGATCCGTGTCGCCGGCCGGCTGCGCAGGTAATACGTGGTCTTCAACCCCGACTTCCACGCGTGGAGATACATCGACGACAACTTGCCAATCGTCGGAGTTTCCATAAACAGGTTGAGCGACTGGCTCTGGTCGATGAACGCACCGCGTTCGGCAGCCATGTCGATCAGTGCCCGCTGTGGCACCTCCCACGCCGTGCGGTAGATCTCCTGCAGCTCGGCGGGAATGCGCTCGATCCCTTCGATTGAGCCGTCGGCGCGCTTGATGTCGGCGATCATCGCCTCGTCCCACAGGCCGCGCTGTTGCAGTTCACCGACCAGGTAGCGGTTGATCTGCATGAACTCGCCCGACAGCGTCTCACGCTTGAACAGGTTGGACACCTGCGGCTCGATGCACTCGTAGCACCCGGCGATCGACGCGATGGTGGCCGTCGGGGCGATGGCGATGAGCAAGCTGTTGCGCAGCCCGTGCTCGGCGACCCGACTGCGCAGGTCGTCCCATGCGAGCTCGGCGGGCGGGATCACTGCATCATCGGCGGTGCGCCACAGGTCGAACTGCAGGTCGCCTGCGGCGGCGCGTGTGCCGTCGAATGTGTCGTGTGGGCCGAACGTCTCGGCGAGGCCACTCGACGCCCACAGCGCATGGAAGTAGATGTGGGCGCTGATCCGCCGGCTGAGGTCACGGGCATCGGCCGAGTCGAACGGCATGCCGAGCTTGAAGAACACGTCCTGCAGGCCCATCAGACCGAGGCCGACCGGACGCCACGTGTGATTCGAGTGCTCGGCCTCGGGCGTCGGGTAGTAGTTGATGTCGATCACTCGATCGAGGAACGGCACGACCTGACGGACGACGTCGCCGAGACGGTCGAAGTCGAAGGCTGCGCCGTCGACGAACGCCCCGAGGTTGAGCGAACCGAGGTTGCACACCGCGGTGTTGTCTTGGTCGGTGACCTCGAGGATCTCGGTGCACAGGTTCGACAGGTGCACGACCCGCGGGCTGCCGTCGGCGTTGGTCGCCCCGGTCTGGTTGCACTTGGCGTTCGACGCGTCTTTGAACGTCATCCAGCCGTTGCCGGTTTGCGCCAGGGTGCGCATCATTCGCGAGTACAGCTGCCGCGCCGAGACCTGCTTCTCGTACTGGCCGGCTTCTTCGGCAGCGAGATAGGCCCGCTCGAATTCCTCGCCGTAGAGGTCGGTGAGGTGCGGCACCTTCTTCGGGTCGAACAGGCTCCACTGCCAGTCCTTCTCGACGCGTTCCATGAACAGGTCGGGGACCCAGTTGGCGATGTTCAGGTTGTGTGTGCGGCGAGCATGATCGCCGGTGTTGTCCCGCAGCTCGAGGAAGTCTTCGATGTCGGCGTGCCACGACTCGAGGTACACGCACGCCGCACCCTTGCGGCGACCGCCTTGGTTGACGGCGGCGACCGACGAGTCGAGGGTGCGCAGCCACGGGACGATGCCATTGGAGAGACCGTTGGTGCCTTGGATGAGGCTGCCCTTGGCGCGTACCCGGTGCCAGGCAACGCCGATACCGCCGGCGAACTTCGACAGTTTGGCGATGTCGGTGTAACGCTTGTAGATGCCGTCGAGGCTGTCTTCTGGTGAATCGAGGAGATAACAACTCGACATTTGGCTGTGCGCCGTGCCCGAGTTGAACAGGGTGGGGCTCGACGGGAGATAGGCGAGCGACGACATCAAGTCGTAGAACCGGACGACATCATCGACGTCGGGATCGGCGTCGGCGCCGTCAATCCCGGCGACCGGCGCACACAGCCCGCACGCGACGCGCAAGAAGAAGTACTGCGGCGTCTCGATCACCTCGCGTCGCTCCGGGTGGCGGAGCAGATATCGGTCGTACACGGTCCGCAGCCCGAAGAACTCGAAGTTGCGGTCGCGGTCGGAGTCGATCGCAGCATTCAGCGCCGGCGCATTGGCGTTTACGAACTCGAGCACGTGGTCGGCAACCAGACCCTGCTGATGCCCGACGGCGATCGATTCGGAGAACCATGGAATGTTCTGGTTGCGCACCTCTTTGTCGACGACGGTGGCCAGCAGCCGCGACGCCAGCTTGGAGTAGTTCGGCTCTTCGACGATGAGTCCAGCGGCCGTGCGGATCGACAGGTCGTCGAGTTCGCGCGTTGTCGCACCGTCGGCGAGCGCCGAAATCGTGCGCGTCGCCACCCGCATCGGGTCGACACCGAGCAGACCCTCGCTGGCCCGGGCGATGGCGTTGACGATCTTGTTGACGTCGACGGGCTCGAGCGCTCCGCTGCGCTTGCGCACGCGCATGCCATTGGAACCGGCTGCCGCCGTTGCCGACGGCGACCGTGGCGCGTCGGGTGGGGGCGCCGACGCATCGGTGAGCGTGGTGGTCGAGTTCGTTTCGCTGACGTTGTCGTCGATCAGGGTCACCGGGCGCTCCGTTACATGAGAAGGGACGTGTGAGAGAAGTAAGGAGGTTCGAAAGATGTGCGAGCGTGCGGCTGATCGCTCGTCGCTGTCGTGTACACGGGTGGATTGCGGGTTCGTAATTACAGCAGTGCAACTACACGGGTGTCAACGCCTCTGCGAGATCGCTCCAGACGCTGGGGTGACGCGCCGAATTGGACCCGCAAGGGCCACCCGCGACAGGGCGTTACGAGGCTCTGCTCCGCATGCCGCCGCCAGAACCCCGAGCGCGCAGGCCGACAAGATCCGCTTGCACGCGTAACGCGGCCCACGCCCGATCGGCGGTTTCCGCAACCGCTGAGATCACCTGCACCGACGCCGCGTCTCGGCCCCGACCGTGGCGCTCGCCTTCGGCATACCACGCAGGATGTACTTCGAGCAGCGTGCCGTTGCGACTGCGCACATGGTTTTCGCGGTACTCGAGGGTGGTTCTCCAGCCCGCACGTTCGAGGTCGCGTCGATCTCCTTGTTCGAGTACGACGCCGTGGCGCCGCAAGCCATCGTCGCCTCGACGCTCACCGCGGTCGCCTCGTTGAAGGATGCGCAACCCCATGGGTCGATCATGCGCTATCCACCCTGTGGATCGTCAGTCCCCTCATCGTGTGATCTTCTGCCCCAATCCTGTGGCCGAGATGTGGTCACGTTGTGGACAGCCGCCTCACCTACAACTGACCGACGATCTCCTCGCACGCGATCAGCGCGCGTGCGGTGTCGGGATCGGTGGGGTCGAAGTCGGCGAACAGCTCGTTGCCGCTCGGGTCGGCCAGTAGATCGGCGAGGTCAATGTCGGGCACGTCGGCGCCGTTCTCGCGCAAACACGAGAACAGCTCCACGATCAACTCGAACTCGCTGCCGCCGGCCGGGAGGAAGACATCGCCAACGGCGTCGTCGCGACACGACGCTCCGGCTTCGGGCAGCTCGAGGTCGATGAGATAGGCATTGACCACTGGCTCGACGCAGGGCAACGAAAGGTACGCCGTGTGTCCGTCGCCTTCGACGGTGAACAGGCGTCCGCTCGACAGCGAGTCGGCCAACGCCACCGACCACTCGTATGGCGTCGCCGGATCACCCGTGGTGCCGATCACGAGGATCGGTGCGGCCCCTTCCGCAGCGCCGACGACGAGCGGGTCGATCGGCGGATCGACACCCAGACACCCCGTGCTCGCACGCAAGAAATCGTCGAAGTACTGCGATACGGAAGCGGCGGCATCGGCGTCAGCGCGCACCTCGGTTGCTGGCGGGCGCGCCGGGTCGTCTGCACAGCTGATGAACCCGTTGGCCACCTGTGAGTTGTCGTACGAGCCGTCCAGTTGCCGACCGGTGAGTCCATCGCCGAGCACTTGCAGTAGCGATCCGTCGCGTTCGACTGCTGCGTCGCGCAGGGCGATCGCCAGGATCGGCCACGTCTGCTGGGAGTACAGCGCAGCGGCTACGCCGAGTTGCAGCTCGCCCGGGCTGAGCGTCCGGGTCGGGTCACCGGTTTCGTACGAGCCAGACGCGGCGATGTCGTCGACGAGGTCGGCGTACACCTCCAGGGTCGGCCCGACGGCCGAGAGCGGGCAGTCGTCATCGGCGTCGCATGCAGCGGCGAACCGTTCGAGCGCGAGGTCGAACCCCGCCGCCTGCCCCTGCGCCAATTCGGCCTCGTCGGAGGTCGGCAACACGCCCCCGTCGAGCACCAGCGCACGCGCGTTCTCGGGAAACAGCTCGGCGTAGGTGGCACCCAGACGCGTGCCATATGAGAAGCCGACGTAGCTCAGCTGCTCATCGCCAAGCGCAGCGCGCAACGCATCGAGGTCGCGTGCAGCGTTGTTGGTCCCGACCCACGGCGCGAGCTCGAGGGTGGCCGGAGTGCACTCCTCCGGCGACGACTCGGCATTTTCGACCAGTGCCGCCCAGGCATCATCATCGCCCTCCGCCAACAACGACACCTCGTCATCGAAGTCGACATCGCAGGCGACGGCCGTGCTTGCACCGACACCGCGGGGGTCGAAGCTGACGAGGTCAAAGCGGTCGGCCACCTCCGCTGGCACGATCGGCGCCGCGTTCTGCAGGAACTCGATGCCGGAGCCTCCCGGTCCGCCAGGGTTGAACACCAGCGATCCGATGCGATCGTCGGCGTCGCCTGTTGCGGCTACGCGCGTCACGGCGATGTCGATCTGCTCGCCATCGGGGTCGTCGTGATCGAGCGGCACGACGAGGGTCGCGCACTCGAAGCTCACCACGGAGACCGGCGCGACGCCATCGCACGGGAGCCAATCGAGACCGTCGGATTCGACCGGCTCGTTGGGCTCGTCGGGCTCGTCGGGCTCGTCGAGCGGTGCAGCGCCATCGTCGCTGATCCGGTCGGCCGACTCGACGTCGGGCGCTGCGGGCGAGCACGCGGCCAGCGCGGTCGCGCCGACGATCAACGCTGCGATGGCACTGCGCACTTGCGCCATTCTCGCAAACCTGGACCCGACGCTCACGTCACCGATCGACATCCGTCATCGATCGAGCCACTTCGGCCCGACGTCGACCGGTGTGGCCAGCGCCAGCTGCAGCGCTTCGTCGACGTTTGCAGCACGACTCGCCAGCGTCCGATGATCAGCTGGCGCGAATCCCTGGTCGATGGCGTGATCGACGAACCGAAACAGCGAGTCGAAGAAGCCCTCGACATCGAGAAAGACCACCGGCATCGAGACGAGCCCCAGCTGGTTCCAGGTGACCAGCTCGAAGGCTTCGTCGAGCGTGCCAAATCCGCCGGGGAGCACGATGGCCGCGTCGCTACGTGCGGCCATGAGCGCCTTGCGCTCGTGCATCGACGTGGTGACCGCGAGTTCGCTGAGTCCATCGTGGGCCACCTCGGCGACTTCTGTTTCCATGGATATTGTATCCCCTGATAGGCCCGCGGCGCGGGCGGTAAGCGAAACTAAAACCCACGCATGGCTTTCCCGCCATTTGAGCGCAAGTTA
>JBCBSO010000300.1:0-5511 GCA_039819205.1 Actinomycetota bacterium | reverse complement strand
GATCGGGGATGGACCGGGGACGAAGGTCGCCCCGGTGAGGCGTTCGAAGCAGTCGACGTAGCGCGCCGACACCGACGACCAGAACTCTGGCGTGAGCTCCGGTGGCAGGCCGTCGCCGCGATAACCCGCATCGTCGAGGGCCCGGCGGACGTACTCCTTGTCGAGGTTCCCGGGCTCGTCGCCGGCAGCGCGCTGCGCGTCGTATGAGTCGAGGAGCCACCAGCGCGACGAGTCCGGTGTGTGGATCTCGTCGATCACCAACAGGTCGCCGGCGGCGGTCAGGCCAAATTCGTACTTCGTGTCGGCGAGGATCAGTCCCGCTTCGGCCCCGACCTCACGGCCGCGGGCGAACAGGGCGAGCGCCGCCTCCTGAACGCGCTGCCACAGGGCGTGATCGACGAGGCCACGCTCGACCACGGCGTCGCACGACAGCGGCTCGTCGTGAGCGCCGCCGGTGGCTTTCGTCGTCGGTGTGATCAGTGGTTGCGCGAGCTGGTCGTTCTTGTGCAGACCATCGGGCAGCTGGTGGCCGTCGATGAGGCGGTGGCCGGCGGCGTATCGGTGCCACAACGAGGTGGACGTGACACCGGTGATCGCCCCGCGCACGATGACCTCCACCGGCAGCGGTGCCGCCTCGGTTCCGATCGTCACGTTGGGGTCGGGCGCCTCGACGAAGTGGTTGGCCACCACGTCGCTGGTCTGTTCGAACCACCATGCGGCGAGCTGGTTGAGTACCTGCCCCTTGTGCGGAACGAGGGCGATGATGCGGTCAAAGGCCGACAACCGGTCGGTCGTGATGAACAGGCGGTGACCGTCTCCGTACCGATACGACACGCGCACCTTGCCGTCGCGGCGGTCGGGGAGGTCGAGGTCGATGTCGTCGAGCGTCGGAGCGGGTGCGGCGGTCATGGGCAGCTAACGGGACTTGGCGTGGTGCACGCCGCGTTCGAAGATGCGCAGCCCAAGGTGTTCGGGGCCTCCACCGCCGCGCCGGTGATGTGGGTGTTGGCGGGCGACGATGTGGTTCTCGGGGTGGGGCATCAGACCGAGCACGACGCCACTGTGATCACACACTCCGGCGATGTCGGCCACCGAGCCGTTGGGGTTGGTGCTCCGGTAGCGCAGCGCGACCTGGCCAGCAGCGGCGAGTGAATCGGGGTCGGGGTGGACGTAGCGGCCTTCGCCGTGGGCAATCGGACAGTGGATCGGCTGGGTCAGTCCGTCGGTCCACACACACTGGCTCGCGACGATCGGGTCGAGCACTACCCACCGGCAGTCGAACTCCCCCTGTGCGTTGTGGCCCAGTGCGCCGGGAAGCAACCGCGCACGCGTCAGCACCTGGAATCCGTTGCAGATCCCGATCACTGGTTTGCCCTGTTCGACGAACGAGCGCAGTTCGTCGCCCACCGCCGCCAAGTCGAGCGCCATCATTCGACCAGCACCCAGGGCGTCGGCATGGCTGAAGCCCCCGGCGACGACTGCGAGCTGTGCGCGAGAGAGCAGCGAGCGGTCGTCGAGGACGTCTCTGGTGAGGGCGATCGTGGGGTCGGCGCCGGCCAACTCGAGGGCCGCCGCGACATCGCGATCGCGGTTGGTGCCGGGTCCCGCGAGCACGACTGCGGCGATCCGGCTCACGTGGCGTCCATGCTGTCGGGATCGTGCTGGAACCAGTCGACGAGTGAGCTCACCGGGACCGGCGGCAAGCTGGGGAGCTGTAGATCGAGGCGATCGGTCACCACGCCGATGCGTTGGGCGCCATCATCCATCACCCGCATGAACGCCGCGACGCGCCGTGGCTCGACCTCCACGATGAGCCGTCCGATCGACTCGGCAAAAAGTGCGGTGACCGTGTCGTCGCCGGGGAGCTTGTCGATTGATGCGCCGAGGCGGCCACCGATGCACATCTCAGCGAGGGCCACGGCGGCGCCGCCTTCGCTCACGTCGTGGCACGACTCGACCAGCCCGGCGCGCATGGCGGCGTGCAGCTTGCGGTACGTGTTGGGAGCGTCGGGGTCTGGTGCTGGGGTCACGCCGACGGCGTCTGGTTCGCCGAGCACCAGATCGAGATGCGATCCGGCGAACTCGGGTTCGGTCGAGCCGACCATCATCAACACGTTGCCGGCCCCGACGAGGTCCGGCGTGATGCAGTGGTCTGCGTCGGGCACGTGGGCGATCGCGGTAATGACCAGGGTGGGCGGCACCGAGTGTCGCTCGCCGTCGGCGCCCATGTACTCGTTGTTCAGCGAGTCCTTCCCGGAGACGAACGGCGCACGGTACATGTGGGCTGCCGTGCAGCATCCGTCGACGGCGGCGACCAACTCGCCCAGTGTCGACGGACGCCGAGGGTCGCCCCACGAGAAGTTGTCGAGCAGCGCCACCTTGTCGGGATCGGCGCCGACGGCGACGACATTGCGGATCGCTTCATCGACCACCGCGAGGGCCATCGATTCGGGGTCGTGCAGTCCGTACCACGGGTTCACGCCGATGCCGATCGCCACGCCGGCGGTGGCATCGATCGGCGCCAGCACCACGCCGTCGGCCGGGGCGTCGGATGCAGCGCCAACGAGTGGGCGAACGACGGTGGCGCCACCGATCTCGTGGTCGTACCGATGGATCGTGGCGGCCTTCGAGGCGATGTTTGGATGCTGGAGGAGTCGGCGGAGGGCGTCGAGCGGATCATCGACGGTCCGGCGCTTCGACGCCGACCGGTCGGGGTCGGGAAGCTCGGCCTCCATTTCGCGTTGCGGTCGGCCGTCGTGCAGGAAGTGCGTGTCGAGGTCGGCGACAACCACGCCACCCGACCGTACGATCAGTGTGCCGTCGCCCGTGAACTGGCCGATGTCCGCGACGTCGACACCGACGCGTGCGCAGCGGGCACGCAGTTCGTCGAGGTGGTCGGCCGGTACGGCCACGACCATCCGCTCCTGTGCTTCGGAGAGCCACACTTCCCATGGGGCCAGCCCGGGGTACTTGCGCGGGACGTCGTCGAGTTCGACGTCGGCGCCGACGCCTTCGGCCATCTCGCCGACCGCCGAGGACAAGCCGCCCGCGCCGCAGTCGGTAATCGCGGAGTAGAGGTGTTCGGCTCCGACGAGGGCGTCGATGAGCAGTTTCTCGGTGATCGGGTCGCCAATCTGCACGCTGGCACCGGCGACGTCGCCCGTCGTGGCGTCCATGGTGGCCGACGAGAAGGTCGCCCCGCGGATGCCGTCGCGGCCCGTGGCGCCGCCGAGCACTACCACCCGGTCATCGGGGAACGGGCCGTCGTGGAGCGGCCGGGTTGGCGCGGCGCCGATGCAGCCGGCGAACACGAGCGGGTTGGCCGTGTAGCGCTCGTCGTACAAGATCGCGCCGGCCACGGTGGGCAGCCCGATCTTGTTGCCGTAATCGGCGATGCCGTCGATCACGCCGGCGCGGATGCGGCGGGGGTGCAGCGTGCCGGCGGGGAGCGCGTCGAGCGGAAGCTCGGCCGGCCCAAAGCACAAGATGTCGGTGACCGCAATCGGTCGATGGGCAATGCCGAGCACGTCGCGGATCACTCCGCCGACGCCGGTGTTGGCGCCGCCAAACGGTTCGACCGCAGACGGATGGTTGTGGGTTTCGGCTTTGACCGCGAGTGTGGTGCCGGGGTCGAACTCGATCACTCCGGCGTTGCCCACGAACGACGACACCACGAACGGTGCGTCGAGCGCCTCGGTCGACTGCCGCAGCTGGGCGAGCATCGGCTCGCGAGTGGCCCCGACCTGGTCGTCGGGGCCGGCGGTCACCACGATGCGGGCCCGAAACGTCTTGTGGGCGCAGTGCTCGCTCCACGTTTGGGCGAGTGTCTCGAGCTCGACGTCGGTCGGGTCGCGACCGAGTTGTGCGTAGTGGCTGCGGATCGTCGTGAGCTCTTCGGGGTCCAACGACAGACCGCGCTCGGTGTTCAACTCGGCGAGGTCAGCATCGTTGAGCGAGCGCACCGCCACGATCTCGGCGCCGCCCACGGCATCTGACGGCGGTCGGAGGGCGAGTGGATCGACAGTGCCGTGGTCCCAGCGTTCGATCACATCGTTGGCCACCAGTCGATCGACGGCGGCGGCGATTGCACCGGTCGGGGGTTCGTCTGGGAACTCGATTCGTACGCCGGTCGCGGCGCCGCGAATTGGGATGTCGAGCACCGCTGCGGTGTGCACCACCGCGTGTGCGTTGGCGTCGGTGACGCCTGGCAGCGGCGTGATCTCCACGGCGCAGCTGGTGGGGGCGGCCCATGATCCACGCTGCAGCAGCGGATCGACCAGCACGCCGTGCAGGCGGTGTTGGTCGTCGGTATGCAGGTCGCCGTCGATGAATACGACGTCGGCGACGACGACTTGGCCGACGGGTTCAAGGCCGAGGTGGGCGATGCCGTCGAGGATCGCTGCGGCGCGAGGGTCGGGGTCGATCGAGTGGATCGTCAGTCGGTGCCGATCGGCCACCGCGGCGACCCTAGGGAGCGCGACTGGCCACTCCCGACCGCTTGAACAAAATGTTTCGGGTTGGGGTGCCTATTGGCCGAGCATCAGCAGGGCATCGGCGGTGAGCGGCTGCACGGCCGATTCCTCGGGAAATGCCGGTACCCATGGTTCCGTGCTGGTCGACAAGACGGTCAGCGTCTCGCTCCCCAGGGCCTCGTCGGTGTCGATACGGCGAACAATGCCGGTCTGATCGACCCACACGTCGACGGTTACCGGCTCGCCGCGGGCGAGTTCATCTCGGTCGGGGGTGCCGATCGGAAGGGCGATCAGCGGCGGCTCCGGCACCGCGTCCAGCGCAGGCACGGGTTCCGCTTCTGGCGCCGACGCGGGTTCCGCTTCTGGCGCCGTCGCGGGCTCCGCCGCCGGTTCGGCTTCGGCGGCGGCGACGCCGTCGGCGGCATCGGTGACGACCGGGGGCGCGTCACGCAGCAGCGCCAACTGTGCTTGGGGAATCTCCAGTCGCAGGCGTTGCAGTGGCTCGCTGGCCGCCGCCGCGGGTACCTGGGTTGCCGAGTCGGACTCATCGGCCAGGACAGCGCCGAGCGTCTCTTCGGTCGAGTCGAGGATCGTTATCGCAGCGCGCGTGCGCAGTGGCACGAGTGCATCGAGGGTCGGCACCAGCGTTGGGGCGGCAGCGCCGTCGAAGGGGAACGATCCGCGGCCTGTGCGGTACCACGTCGGTTCGTCGATGCGTCGGACTACCGCGTCGTCGAAGACCGCGCGTACTTCGAGCGTCGGGCTCGACGGGCGACCTATCACGACCTGGCTGACCCCGGATTCGAAGTCGATGTTGGCGTCGTAGCGCACCTCCTCGCCGGTGGCCGACGCGCGTGTGACGGTGAGTGTTGCGCTCCGCACGGGTGCCGGGTCGGCGATCGGGACGGGATAGGCGAGTGGTACGCGTGGCGCGTCGTTCGTTTCGGCCTTGCTGAGTTCGAGCAGGCGCGGCCCGAAGTACACACCCGCCACCACCAATCCGGCGAGCAACGCCAACAGGATGACCCAGGACACGCCG
>JBCBSO010000299.1:0-5531 GCA_039819205.1 Actinomycetota bacterium | reverse complement strand
AGTTGCTCGGGATCCTGCGTGCGATAGGTGCCCGCCGCCATTTCCCGTCGCAGGTAGTCGGCGGCCTGATCGAACATTGGACGCAACACGCCTGCCAGGTCGATGCCCAGGTGCGAACCGCCGTCGATCGCTTCGCGACGCATCAGCGTGACGTATGACGGGTTGTCGGCGAACAAGGCGAACCCGGCGCGCAGCACCTGTTCGACCTTTGGCCAGCCGGTGGCCGTCGACTCGACGGCTTCGGTGACGCGTGCCAGCCAGTCCGAGAGCAGGCCCTCGAAGACTTCGCCGTACAGCGCCTCTTTGCTCCCGAAGTGGTGGAGCAACGACTGGCGACGGATGCCGACCTCGGCGCTGATGTCGTTGAGCGACGTGCCGGAATAGCCCTGGTGAGCGAAACACTCGAGCGCAGCGTCGAGGATCTGCTCGCGCGTCGAGCGGCCGCTGCTCGTGGTGACGTCGCCTGCTCGATCGCTCATCGACCCGGAACGCTACCGACTGGGTGATGGGCCGTCAGCTGGGACAGACGCACCGGGATCGGGCGACGGCGACTCAGTCGAGTGGCTTGCCGGCCATCTCGCGTGTGGCCCGTACCGCGAGGAGCGTCACGACCGACATCGCCATCAGGTAGAACGCCGGTGCAAGATCGTTGCCGGTGCGGTTCACGAGATAGGCCGCAACAAGCGGCATCGTGCCGATGAAGGTTGCATTGGCGAGGTTGCTGGGCACGATCATCACGGTGGCGCGTACCGCACGCGGCGCGACCTCGATCTGCGCGGCCGTACCTGCGCCGTACAACCAGCTGAAGATCACCGCAAACACCGTCTGGGCAACGAGCACCGGAACGAACTCGGCGCTATCGATCATGATGAACAACGGAACGGTCAGCACCAGCACCGCCAGGTTGCCGATGTACAGCACCGGTTTGCGCCCGATGCGATCGCTGAGCAGCGCCGACCCCAGCGGCAGGAAGCACATCAGCACGATCGCAAACGTGTTGATGTCGACCGCTTCGCGGCCGTCGAAGTCGACCACGTTCGTCAGGTACGAGAGCACGTAGACGAACACGAGGTAGTACCCCGCGTTCACCGTGAGCACCAGACCGAACACCTGGAGCATCTCGCGCCAGTTGTACCGCAGCGCCACCTTGATCGGTGTCTCCAGTGGCGGTTCGTAGTCGGGTGGGAGCGGCGGTTCTCTCAGCCCGTTGCGCAGCACCAGCCCACCGAGCGCCACCAGACCACCGAGCAGGAACGGCACACGCCATGCCCAGCTGTCGAGCGTGTCATCGCTGAACAGATCCGTGACGACGGCCGCCACGCCGGCACCGGCGAGGAACCCGATGTTCGAGCCGATGAGGACGAACGAGGTCGTGAACCCGCGTCGACTCGGTGGCGAGTGTTCGGCGATGAAGGCCACAGAGCCGCCGTACTCGCCGCTCGACGCGAAGCCCTGCAATAGCCGGCACACGACGAGGCCCGCACCGGCCAGCCAGCCCACACTCGACTCGACCGGAAGCAGTCCGATTGCCGCCGTGGCCAGGCCCATCATCACGATCGAAATGATCAGCATCGGCTTGCGGCCGACCTTGTCGCCGACGTGCCCGAAGAACACCGCGCCGACCGGCCCGGCGAGGAAACCGGCCGCAAACACGCCGAACGTGGCAATCAGCGAGTCGAGCGGGTCGTCGCTCGGGAAGAACAGTTGCGATACGACCGGCGCCATGTACGAGTAGACGGCGAAGTCGTACCACTGCATGACGCTGCCGACGGCGGCAGCGGTCACATTGCGCCGAAGCAGCGGGGGGTTATTCCGCGACGCGCCGGCTGTCCCCGACGCGACTCGTTTGCTCAACTCGGCGGATACACACCCATCTGCTTGCCCTTGTCGGTCTGCCAGAAGATGTCGGCGATCTCGTCGATGTAGGTCACCAGTTGCTCACCCACAGCGGGATCCATCGATTTCTTGGCCTCGCCAGCCTGGTGGATCGCCTTCCAGAACAGCTCGTGCAGCTGCGGGAACTGGGTGAAGTGATCGGGGGCGAAGAAGTCGGCCCACAGCACCATCAGATGGTGCTTGGTCTCTTCGGCGCGCTCCTCTTTGATCGAGATGCAGCGGGCGCGAAACACCTCGTCGTCGCTGTCGTGGTACTTCTGCGCGGTCTTCACCACCGAGAGGGCTTCGATCTTGGCTTGTGCCGGGTCGTACACACCGCAGTAGAGGTCGCAGTGTGCGTGGGCGACAGTGGCGTTGGTGAACAACTTGCCGAGCATGGTGACTCCTTCGTCATCAGGTTCGTCGGAGAGGGTCTGAACTTCGAAACCTACACTGACCTGGTGCCATGGCGCCGCTTCGTCGTCGCAGATCGCTCGATGGAGCCCACTCTGGTCGCCGGCCAAGGCCTTGTGACGCGCACGACTCGACACGCACGACCAGGCGAGTTGCGGTGCGTAGAGCATCCGGCACAACCCGGACTCTGGCTCGTGAAACGGGTCGAATCGGTCGACGCTTCGGCCGGCACGATGCGTGTGCGTTCGGACAACGACGATGCGACAACGGCCGACTCCCGCCAATTCGGGCCCGTCGACATTGTGGGCTCATATCGCGTGATCGTCCGCGTGCCGCGTCGATTCATGTAGCGCCGACGTACCGATATCAGCCGCGATGTCGCTGGTCAGAACACGGATCGCACCATGTGGACCGCTAGTGCGGTGGCGGTGAGCGTCGGGTTCACTGCGAGGCGACTAGGAATCACCGCGTTCGATGCGGCGTACACGTTGCTCAGTCCGCGGACCCGACCCTCGATGTCGACCACCGCGGTCGCCGAATCACCTCCCATCCGGCACGTCCCCATCAGGTGTGGTGTGCCGAGCGGCGCCCATGCCGGCGTGCACCCACGCCGGAAACGCCCAAGGCGACCAGCCAGCGCCTCGACATCGGCCTCGATCGCCCGCCGACGGCGCGCGTCCGCCGCGTCCAGCGGGACAGAGAACTCCCAGCGTCCGTCGGCGTTGAGCGTGAGCCGATTGTCGAGACGTGGCTCCACTGGGGCAAATGCCTGGATCTCGATCAGCCGATTCGGATCGACATCGAGATCGTCACCGGCGACGGGCAGCGGATTCGTGTCGCGCAGCAGCATTGTGTGCCACGGGTACTGCGCCGTCGGCGGCACGTACAGACGCGGCAGCGGATCGGTTGGGCCGGCGAGGTAGTCGTCGCCGTCGAGCACGACCTGTGCGATCAACACGGGGTGATACGAGAGGTACCGCCCGAGCGCCGGGTGGTCGTACCCAGACGACCACAGCAGCCCCGGCGTTTCGATCGCACCGGCGGCGAGCACCACCGCGTCGGCAGTGATCGGCTCGCCGTCGACGATCACCCCGCGCACCCGGTCACCGTCGATCACCAACCGCTCGACTCGGCCCGCTCTGCGGTCCACCGCAGGATCGGCGATGTCGGCGGGGCCCACGTAGTGAATGTGGTGGCCGTCGACTCGTCGCCCTGCCAACGGGAGCGGTGCTAGTTGTCGATCGTCGTCGGCCAACGGGCCATCGAGCCGCTCCCGCACCAACCGTCCCCGCGCCGAGTCGGTGAACTGATCGGTGTGCACCTCGAGCAGCCGCTCGGCCTCGGCGAACAGGTCATCCCAGTCGACGGACTCGCCCAGCTCGGGACGGTCGACACCGGCCACGGCGCGGGGACAATTGTTTGTCCATGTCACGCTCATCCCACCAGCCACCGTGGTGACGAATGCCCCGGGCAGGCCGCTCGGTGCGGCGTCTGGATCGAAGTACTCGAAATAGGCGTCAATACCTGCGAAGTACTCATCGCCGGCCGCACGCAGCGGTCCGTTGCGGAGATGGCCACCTGCCGGTTCCGACGCCGGTGCGCCGCGCTCGACGACCACCACCGAGCGATCGCGCGCGGCGAGTAGGCCAGCGGCGGCCTCGCCGAGGACTCCCCCGCCGACCACAACGACCTCGACGCGATCGGCGCCCATGCTGCGACACTACGGGCATGGCCGTGTACCTCTGTCACGAGCAACCCGATCTCTACCACCACGAGGCACGCATCACCGATCGGCGGCGCGGCGCCCTCGTCCTCGATCGATCGGCGTTTCATCCAGGTGGCGGTGGTCAGGTCGCCGACGTCGGGTCGATCACCACCACGAGTGGCGAGCTCGCCGTGACTTCGATCGAGGTAGAACGCGGCGACGACGGCGAAGAACGGTGGTGGCACGTGCTCGCCGATCCCGACCTGTTCGTCGACGACGACCAGCACGTGGAGGTCATGATCGATCGCGAACACCGAACTCGAGTGGCCTCGTTGCACACCGCCAGTCACATCCTCAACGCCTTCGTGTTCGACGAGTTCGAAGGGTCGCTCGTCACCGGCGCCCAGATCAACGGCGACGGCACGGGGCGCATGGACTTCGATCTCTCGGCGATCGACAACGACCGGCTACGAGCGCTGGAGGAACCGGTCAACGACGTGATCGCTCGCGGCGTGTCGGTCGAGGCGGTATACGTCGACGCCGCTCACGCCGCCGACACGGCGGGACTGGTTCGCTCGATGTCGGTCGCTCCTCCGCCCACGCCCGACGGGCGCCTGCGGCTGATCGAGATCGACGGTGTCGACCGGCAAGCCTGCGGTGGCACGCACCTCAGCAACACCGGCGAAGCATCAGGCTTCCGCATGACCAAGATCGAGAACAAGGGCAAGCGCAACCGCCGCGTGCGCTTTGCGCTCCCCTGACGCGCACCGCTGACCCACATCTAGGCTGCTCAGCGTGCAGATCGTCGCCGCCCTCTTTGTCGAGAACTTCGAGATGCGTCAGGCCCCAGGCCCATCGACACGCATCGACATGACCGGCGTGATGTTCAGCCAGGCGGCACCTGAGTCCGCGCCGTTGACGATCGCCCCGCATCTGGTGGCGCTCATCTATTGCCCGGAGGGCGAACCCGGCAACGGCGTGTTCGAGGTGGTGTTTCGCTCTGGCACCGACGAAGACAGCGAACAGCTGGCACGCAACGTCAGCCCCTTCACCGTCGAGCCGGGCAAGTTCACCTATCGGTTGGTGCGCGGCGAGCTCGAATTCTCCGACTACGGCCAGGTGTTCGCCCACTGTCGCGTCGGCCAAGGCGACTGGCACCTCGTGCCGTTCACACTGTTGCCACCAGCCGACGCGTAGCCCGCCCCAGCACATCCGTCGCCCCCGTCGCGCCGGGCCACCCTGGGCACTACTCTGCGGCTCGTGACGCTCACCGCAGAACAGGACGATCTCGCCGTCAAGCTCATCAAGGGCATGGCGATGGACGGCCCGTTGAAGGCCAACAGCGGCCATCAGGGGACAGCGATGGCCCTCGCCGGTCTTGGCCACGTGCTGTTCAGCAGGGTGATGAAGCGCAATCCGGCCGACCACACGTGGCCCGACCGCGACCGGTTCATCTTGTCCAACGGACACGCCTCGATCCTGCAGTACGCCCTCCTCTTCTTGAACGGCGACGGCCTCGAGCTCGACGACCTGCAGA
>JBCBSO010000298.1:0-5566 GCA_039819205.1 Actinomycetota bacterium | reverse complement strand
GGTGGGAAGGCATCGTCTTCGTGCTGATGTACGCCGGCTACATCGTGTGGCTCGTGCTCGATGCGACGGAGAACGCATTCCGCGACGAGTACGGCGCGGTGGCCGTGTTCTTCGTTGGACCCGTGGTGGTCATCACGCTCGTGGTGCTGGTGTTACGCACCTATCGCGGGCGGGGCGCGCCTGCCTGACCCGGCGTCCGACGGCGTTACTCGGTCGGCGGCGGCGGAGTCGCCAGCCCCTCGGCGCGCCGCCGGAACTGTTCGCTGTGCGCGGCAGCGCCGACGATGCCGGCGTTGTTGGCCAGCTCGGCCGGCACGATCTCGGTGTCGATGTCGATGCGTGGCAGCCACTTGTCGGGATGCTTGCTGGCGCCGCCGCCAGCGATGATCAGGTCGGGAGACACGAGCAGCTCCATGTGCTCCAGATACCGCTCGACGCGCCGCGCCCAGTGCTTCCAGCTGAGGTCTTCGCGGTCGCGCGCGCTCGCCGCTGCCTTGCGTTCTGCATCGTGGCCGTCGAGTTCGACGTGACCGAACTCGGTATTTGGCACCATCACCCCGTCGGTGAAGAGGGCCGAGCCGATGCCGGTGCCGAACGTCAGCACGAGCACCACGCCATCACGCCCACGCCCAGCGCCGTAGTGCATCTCCGCGATACCTGCTGCGTCGGCGTCGTTGAGCATCTTCACCGGCGCGCCGGCAGCCTCGCTGAACACGGCGTTGGCGTCGACATCGACCCAGCTCTTGTCGACGTTGGCCGCAGAATGCACGACGCCGCGGCGGACGATGCCGGGGAAACACACACCCAGCTGCTCGGTCCAGCCGTGGTGTTCGACGATCTGGGCGACCACACCGCACATCGCGTCGGGAGTCGCAGGGTGTGGGGTGGGAATGCGATAACGATCCGAAGCGAGTTCGCCGGTGTCGAGGTCGACGATCGCCCCCTTCATTCCGGTGCCACCGATGTCGATCCCGAAGCCGAGGTGTTCACTCACGGCGCCGACGGTAGCCGGCCTCGCCGCCGGCGTTTTGCTTCGCGGGTTAGACCGGGTTCTTGGCCCTCCGGGACTCGGACCAGGTCATCCCCTTCTCGACGTTCGGCTCGCGGGGGAGCCCGAGAACGTGCTCGGCAACGATGTTGCGCTGCACCGCGAACGTGCCCCCGCCAAGGGTCAGCGCTGGGCTGAACAGGTAGCCGTAGTGCCACATCGGGTCGACGGCGCGTTGGCCGTTGATCGACCCCTGGAAGTTGTTCTCGGTGGGCCCGCTCTTGGCTCGATCGGGGATCGCGCCGGCAGGCCCCGAGCCAGCGATCATCCCGTCGGCTCCGGAGAGCGCCTTGGCCAACTCCATCACGTGCTGACCGTGCTCATCGGCCATGATCTTTTGGATCGACGCCTCGGGACCAGGCGTCTTGCCCTGCAGCGCCGCGGTCAATGTGCGCAGACGATTGAGGCGCATCAACTCCGCCTCGATGTGCAGCTCGGCCGCCTGGTTACGCAGCACGGGGTCGGCGAGTCCGCCGCCAGCGCGCACGAGGTCGAGCAGATCCTCTGCTGAGGGACCGACGCCCCACAACGAGCCGGCCGACGACAACGAGACGCGTTCGTTCGACAGCGTGACTTTGGCCAGCCGCCATCCGTCGCCTTCGTCGCCAACGCGCAACGACGCCGGGATGCGCACGTTGTCGAAGAACACCTGGTTGAACGAATGCGCCGTGGTCATGTCGACGATCGGGCTCATCGACAGGCCTTCGGCGTCCATCGGACAGATGAAATAGGAGATGCCCTTGTGCTTCGGAGCGTCGGGATCGGTACGGGCGATGAGGATGCCGTATTGCGCATGGTGCGCACCGCTCGACCAGATCTTCGACCCGTTGATCACGTACTCGTCGCCGTCGCGCACCGCTCGCGTCGCCAGCGCGGCCAAGTCGGAGCCCGCGTCGGGCTCGGAGAACAGCTGGCACCAGAACTCCTCGCCCGAGAAGATCTTCGGGAGGTACCGCTCGTGTTGCTCGGGCGTGCCTGCCATCAAGATGGTCGGTGCCGCCCAGCCGATACCGATCTGGTTGCTCGGCCGGCGGATCCCGGCTTCGGTCAACTCCTCGTCGATCACCAGCTGCTCGATGGGGCTGGCGTCGAGTCCCCACGGCGCCGGCCAGTGCGGCACGACGTAACCGGCCTCGGCCATGTCCTTGCCGCTGGGCGATGGATTCGCCGCGATCCACTCGCGCACCTTGGCGCGGGCGGGATGGTCGGCTGGGGGAAGATCGAAATCCATGCCGGCATTCTCGCGGTCGCGGTCGTCCCCAGCCGATTCGGCCGCCAGGACGCACTTCTGTGCGCGAAATCAGGCGCCTCGCGCCGGAAATCCCCGGTTTTTCGGACTAGACGAGGTCGGAGCGGCGGAGTTCGGCGGGGGGTTCGTCCTCGGCGCGCTCGGCGCTGGTCGCCTCGAACAACACGTCGAGCTCCTCGACATGCAGGTCGACGAGGTCCCACAGATCGGGAACCAGATCGCGCGCCGCGATCAACCCGATGTCGAGACGGTCGAGGTAGCTGTGCACTGTGATGTTCAACCCCATGTCGTCGGTGATCGTCGACACCGGGATGTAGTCGTCGAGGCGGGCGCCGGCGAAGTACAGCGGCTGGCGTGGGCCCGGCACGTTGGAGATCACCACGTTGGTCGGCAGGTTCCACCGGTCGGCAAGACGTAGCCGTGATTGCAGCCGGTTGGCCGCGGCAGCCACCAACGGGGGCGACACTTGAGCGAACTCGGCGATCGTGTCGGCGGGGATCAGCTCGAACTGCCGCTTGGCGTCTTGCATCGCGTCGTGACAGCGCTTCAACCGGTCGAGCGGGTTGGCCTCGTTGGTCGGCAACTCACAAATGATTGCCCCGACCCGGTTGGTCCACGGGTCTTCCTCGTCGCCGGTACGTACCGACACCGGCACCATCGCCCGCAGCGGCTCGTCGGGTAGCTCGTCATGGCGCAGCAGGTACTCGCGCAGGGCGCCCGTGCACATGGCGATGACCACGTCGTTCACCGTGCATCCGGCCGCGGCCTTGAGCGCCTTGATGTTGGCCAGCGACGCCGAGCGCATGGCGAAGCGCCGGTGCTGGGTGATTCGCTTGTTCCACGGAGTGGGCGGGGCCGGCGACAGCGGGATGTTCACCCGATTCGAGCCCTCCCGGTCGGTGGGCCCGGCGCCGCCGACCGCAGCTTTCAACGCGTCGCGCGTTGCCGTCGCCATCGCCGACACGCTGTTGATCCCCGCCGCATCGGCGAGATCGCGCACCATGCGCAGCGACAGTCGCATGCCCTTCACCGGGTTCGCCGCCAGATGTCCCATCGTGCGCTGCAGCAGCTCGGAGTCGGTGGGCACGGGCTCGCCCTCCCACTCGACCGGCTCGGGCGGCGGCGCATCGGGATCGGTGTCGGTCATCAGCCCGAGGAGGAGCACCCCGGACGCGCCATCGATCGTGGCGTGGTGCGTCTTGGTGAGCATCGCCCATCGACCATCGGCGAGGCCCTCCATCACGTAGCACTCCCACAACGGATGGCTGCGATCCATCGGCCGGCCGACGATGCGGCTGACCTGCTCGCCGAGCTGGTCGAACCCGCCAGGAGGGGCCAACCCGATGTGGCGAACGTGGTAGTCGAGGTCGAAGTCGGGATCGTCGATCCAGTACGGGTGATCGAGGTTGAACGGCACCTCGACGAGCCGTCGACGCATCGGTTCGAGCCGGCCGATCATCGCTCCGAGCCGGTCGTACGTGGCCTGGAACGGGTCGAAGTCGTCGCTCGGCCGCTCGTAGATCGCTAGGCCGTTGACATGGCCGAACGTGGTCGGCGACTCCATGTACAGGAAGCTCGCGTCGAGACCGGTGAGTTGCTTCACGTCCCAAGTATCGCACCCCCGAAAACCCCCGACGACACGGCGTGCGAAGCTGGGGCGATGAGCGCGTCCAGACACGACCCCGGCGCGACGGGAGCGATGGGAACGGCCGGGCCGACCGAGTCCACCGAGCCGACCGAGCTGGTCCACGACGAATGGATGAGCGAGAGCGACGCGCTCATCTGGCGAGTCGAGCGCAACCCACTACTGCGCTCGACGATCGTGTCGGTATGGATTCTCGACCGGGCCCCCACGCGGCGACGAATGGACGACGCGGTTCACTACGCCCTCGAACGATTGCCGCGTCTGCGCCAGAAGGTGATCGACGATCCGGTGACCACACCGCGGTGGGCCGACGATCCGTACTTCAACCTCGACGCCCACTACTCGTGGGCCCGCCTGCCCGGTTCGAAGGTCAAACGCGCTGACGTGCTCGACTACGCCGCGCGCCTCGCCGACCGTTCGTTCGACCGCGACCGCCCGTTGTGGGAACTCGTGGTGATCGACGGCCTCACCAAAGGCCGCGCGGCGATCGTGATGAAGGTGCACCATGCCATCGCCGATGGCTTGGGCATGGTGGAGATGCTCGCCCACCTGGTCGATCTCGGCCCCGACGGTCCGGCCGACGGCGCCGACGACGCGGTGGTGTTGGAAGCGGCGCGGGCCTCAGCGATCGCCCGGATGCCGGCGCGCGCGCTGCTGCACCGCGCCGCCCAAGACGCCTCCGCGGGGCGGCGCTTCGGGGAGGCCACACTGCGCGCGGCAGCCGATCTCGCTCGCGATCCGATCGGTTCGATGCAGCGGCTCAGCCGCACGACCAGCTCGGTCGCACGGGTCGTCAAACCGACGACCACGCCGTTGAGCCCGTTGCTCACCGCGCGGTCGATGTCGAGCAGGTTCGACATCGTTCGCCGGCCACTGGCTGACGTGAAGCGGGCGGCGCGCGCCGCCGACGGCACGGTCAACGACGCGTTCGTCGCGCTCGTGCTCGACGGGTTGTGGCGCTATCACGACGCATTCGACGAGCCGTGCGATCGGCTGCGGCTGCACATGCCGATCAGCGTGCGGACCGCCGACGAGGTCGGCGAGGCCACCAACCGGTTCGTACCGACGCGCATGGAGATCGACGTCGGCGACCTTGCGCCCCTCGACCGGGTACGCGCCGTGCGCGCCACGCTGCGCGCCGCGCGCGACGAGCCGGCACTGCCGTACGTGAACGACATCTCCGCGGCGATCGGCCGGCTCGGAACAACCACTGCGGTATCGATCCTCGGATCGATGATGCAGGGGTGCGACGTCACCGCGTCGAACGTCCCCGGCCCCCCGTTTCCGGTGTGGAGCGGCGGCGCCCAAATCAGGCAGTTCTACGCCTTCGGCCCGCTTGCAGGAAGCGCCGTGAACATCACGCTGTTCAGCTATGACGGCACCGTGCACCTCGCTGCGCACAGCGACCGCGCAGCGGTGACCGACGGCGAGCTATTCCGCCGGTCGCTCGAGGATGCCGCCGACGCGTTACTCGAGGCCGCTGCAGGATGACGACGGAGTCGGGATCCAGCGACGCATCGACGACGGCTCGACTCCTGCGCCAGGCGCGGCGCTCGATCGGCCGTTCCGCACGCGCCCGGCCCGCGTCTGCAGACGAGCCGCTCGTGCTCGCCGAGACGACGTG
>JBCBSO010000297.1:0-5568 GCA_039819205.1 Actinomycetota bacterium | reverse complement strand
TCTGCGACAACTGCCCGGCGATCCCGAACGCGGACCAGCTCGACAGCGACCGCGACGGCACGGGCGACGAGCTCCTCGAACTGTGCTTCGAGTACCTGAAGTCGGCGCTGGGCGTCGTCGCGCGTCTTCTCGAGACGCTCTGCGGCGTCGACCTGGCTCTGCAGCGCCTGGATCACGGTCGCCTCATCCGCCGCCGGCTCGGCACCGTCGAGTGCAGCCATGCGCCGTCCGAGCTCGCGGCGCGGGCGATCGCTGTCGAGCCGGTCGAGCGCGGTTGAGATGTCGTCGCCGCGTTTGGCGATGCGCCATGACTCGTCGACCCCGTCGGCGAGGCGATCGTCGAACGCGGCCAGCCGTTCACGGAGCGGGCCCGCGGCCATGTCGTCGACCACACCGTCGAAGCGGGTCTTGGCGACCTGGGTGGCGACGACATACGAGCGCCATGGATCGCGCAGCGAGAATGGCTCGACCTTGCGCGTCGGCTCATCGCGGGGCACCGCCACGGCGACGCGCGCGCCCCAGGCGGCGACGCCGATGCCGGCGGCGGCGATCAGGGGCAACCCAGCGACGATGCCGACGGCCGCGCCCGCGCCAGCGGCGAGGATGCCGAGGGGCGACATCATCGCCCGAGCGACGGGCGGCGTCCGCAGACGATCGATCAGTCGGCGCCGGGCCATCGCACACTCAGAAGTTGGAGATCACTTCGGTGAATACGCGGTCGATGGTGGCGGGGTCCGAGGCGTCGTAGTGCGCTGCGGCGGTGGCTGCCGAGATCGCCTGCAGCGTGACTTCGTCGGCGCCTTCGCCGTACGAGATGGTGAACACGCGAACGGGACGTGAGGCCGCTCCTTCGGAACCCGCTTGCAGGGTCTGGATCACGTCGGCGAACTGCGTGTTGTCGTCGGCGGGGTTGCCATCGTCGTTGACGCCATCGGTGAGGAACACGATGGCGTTGATCTTGTCGGCGTCGTAGTCGGCGAGCATTTGCTGATAGGCGGCATCGGTCACGTCGTAGAGCGGTGTGCCGGCGAGCGGGAACTGCTCGTTGATCGCCGATTCGAGTGCGGCCCGCTGGTCACCGATCGGCGCCACGGGCACTACCTCGCGGTAGAACGGGCTCGGGCTGCCGACGATGTCGGTGGAGAACACCCACAGGCCGACCTCGTCGGCGGGCTTGAACTGATCGAGCGCCTCGATCGCTGCGGCCTTGGCCAAGTCGAGCTTCGTCTCGCCGTTTGTGGTGGCGAAGTCGCCCATCGAGCCCGAGATGTCGAGCACCATCAGCACCCGGGCCTCTTTCCGGTGCTCGGCCCAGGCATCGAGAATGCCCACCGACACGGCCGGCGACGGGATCTCCAGCTCGGAGGTTGGCTGGTTCGGGTCGACGCCGTTGTCGAGGGTGATCGGGTCGCCGACGGGGACGGCCGGGTTGTTCGGCCGGAAGCCGAACTCGAGCACTTTCTCTTGGTTCTCGGGACGCTGCACGTACTCCTCGAACACCAGCGCAGCCGCTCGTTGCTCGTCGCTGACCCAGTCGGTGTCGAGCACGATGAACGGGTTATCGGAGAACAGCGTGCCTTCCTCGGGGTACACGGCCACCAGCGGGATGCGCGGCGGGCGAGGTGTTTCGCCGGGTCCAAGTTCGCCGTCGGGATCGCCACGGTTGTAGTCGATCACGCTCTTTTCTTCGACCGCGACGGCCGATGCGTAGGTCAACGAGGTGCCGCGGGCATCGGCGGCGAACCAGTTGTTGAGGAACGTCAGCGTGGTGTCGCCGTAGTGCACCACGGCCGACTCGACGTCCCGGGCGAACTGCTCGGCCGCGGGCTGGGCGAGGTCTTCGGTCGTGAGCCCGCTGGTTTTGCCCGTGGCGGCGTAGTACTCGGCGGTCGTGAAGTTAAGGCCGCTCGTGGAGAAGTTGGGGTTGGTCTTGCCCAGCCGAAACTCGCCCCACTCGGGATGGCCGAATGACGCCCACCCATCGGGGTCGTTGGCCAGTTCGATGATGTCGTTGAACCCGACCGGTTCGTCGGGATAACCGAGTGCTTCGGCCATTGGCTCGGGCATGGCGATCACCAGCGGCGTAAGCATGAACGGGGTGCCGGGCGGAGCGACCTCCGTGCCGACGCGTTCGTTGACCACGCCGGCCCAGCCCGACGCGGCTGGCGACCAGATCACGGGCGGCGGACCTTCGATCTCGGGGTTGGGCCAGCCGTCGACGATCAACTGCGCGGCGGCGCCCGAGGCCTTGCGTTGCGGCCGTACGAAGATGCAGTCGCCGTCGAGATCGGCGTCGTCACTGTCGTTGAAGTCGTTGGCCAGCTCGGTGAGCAAGGTGATCTTTTCGCTGCTCACCGCCATGTCGACGACGATGCAGTCGCCGGGATCGCCGTCGAGATCACCCTCTTGGCTGTCGCCGCCGTCGTCGGTGGCGGTGCTGCAGGCTGCAGCTACCAGCCCGAGGGCGATCAGCGCGGCGGTGCGGCGGCGGAGGGTCATGAGTTTAGATTTTCCCACACCGCAGTGGTGTTGAGCAGGTCATTCGCTGACGGTACCGATGACTCGCCGGACGGTGCTGCCCACCCCGACGCAGTCAGCTCGTCGGCGAGCGCTGAACGGAGCGCATCGGGCACGCCGCCGCCCATGGGTCGGGCGATGACGACGGTGGCGTCGATCGGCTGCTCGACGTCGACGACGGTAAAGCGCGGATCGTCGGGGTTGATCAACTCGGCACGTGCCCCGACGGCGACGTCGAGCGCGCTCTGTCGGACCTGAATGGTGCCGATCGCGGTATCGGCCACCAGGCTGCGCGCGGGGACTGCCTCGACAAGCGGCTGACCCCACACGATCACGTCCGGGTTGCCGACCAACGGAGCGCCATCGAATGCGCCGAGCAACGCTGCGCCCACCCCGAGCTGGCCAATCGCTGTGTCGGGTGTGCGGGCGAACCCCGGCCGAACGGTGCCATTCGATGCGCTGGCATCGATGTCGCTCCACGAGGTCTCGGCGAGCTCGCCGAGACAGCGCCACTCGACCGGGTCACCGCAGGCGTCGACCAGCAGGGGAGCGCGTGACGCATCGACCACCAGCACCAACGGTGACGTGGAAACTTCGACGGTCTCGATCTCGAGCGGATCCTCAGCAGCGTCGCGGCTCAGCGCCGCCATCTCGGGAAGCGGCTGGAGGGTGGCCCAGCCGTTCGGTGCCAGCTCGTCGGTCGGGTTGCTCGACCAGTTTCTGAGGGTCGTGTCGGCTGGCTCGATCCGCACGTCGATGCCAACCTGGTTCCCAGCGGCATTGCAGGCTGCGGCGAGTTCTTCGGCACACACCAGCACGTCGAGCTCGTTCGACGCGCCGCCACCGCCGGTGTTCTCGTCGTCGTCGAGGACGTTCGTCCGCAGCACCCACGCTCCGGCGATGAGGACGATGGCCGCGACGAGGGCGCCAAGGCGCTTCAGCGTCACGACCTAGGACCCGGCTTCGGCGACTTCGTCGAGGGCTAAGCGCATCCCTTCGAGTTCGACCACCAGATCGTCGACTGCGTGGGCGTAGTCGTCGGTGTCCGTTGCTCCCACCCCGACCTCGGTGGCGCGGACGACAAGTTCGTCGTAGCGCACCTGCGTGAGTCGCAGGCGGTCGGCGGTACGCGCCGCACGCGTCTTGAGTCGCTCGGTCGCGGCGAGCTGACTCTCGACCGATGCCAGGGCGCTGGCGACGTCGGCGTTCGGCTCCGCCTCGTCGCGCGCTTCCAGCTCGGCCTGTCGGGCGCGCAGCGCAGCTGGGTCGAGACGTTTCACCGCCGCATCGAGCTCGTTGCCGCGACGGGCGATCCGCCATGTTTCGTCGAGTCCATCGTCCAGTCGAGTGGCGATCGACGACATGCGCTCGCGCAGGGGTCCGTCGCTCATCTCGCGGACGGTGCGGTGGAGCTGCTTGGCCGACCGTTGCGCAGCTTGCACGTGCTGGCGCCACGGCTCGCCGATGGTGAACGGATCGATGCGCGGTCGGGGGGCTGGCCGGCGTGAGTTGGCCACCGCCAATCCACTGCCGATTGCAACGCCGGCACCGATCGCCACGGGCCAGCCCAGTCCGGCGACGAGCATCGCTACTCCGACGCCGACCCCAACGGGAATCCACGTCATCAGCGCCCTGGCCATCGTTCGCAGCGTACGTGGAACAGTGACGGTGCGGACAACAGGTCAGCGCACGATGTCGGCGGCGGTGAGGGTGATCAGCTGTTCATCGGTGGGTTCGGCTACGTCGGCCAGGCGCATCGCATGCGCGCCGATCGACGCTTCGAACACGTTGCGGGCGAACCGTCCGTTGCCGAACCCGCGGCCGCGGGGTTCGGCCTCGATCACCTCGGCGAGGCGCTCGCGCCCGTCGGGCGCCAGTTCGTAGCCCTTGTTGCCGCTGATCAGCTCGAAGATGGCGATCAGCTCGTCGGTGGAGTAGTCGGGAAACTCGATCGTGCGGGTGAACCGGCTCTGTAGCCCCGGGTTGGCCTTGATCAGCTCGTCCATCTCGTTGGGATACCCCGCGGCGATTACCGAGAGATCGTCGCGATGGTCCTCCATGAACTTCACGATCGTGTCGATCGCTTCGAGCCCGAAGTCGTTGTCGCCGCCGCGCGCAAGCGCGTACGCCTCGTCGATCAGCAGCGTGCCGCCGAGCGCTGACTCGAGTACTGCTCGGGTGGTGGTGGCGGTTTGGCCGACGTACCCGGCGACCAGTCCCGATCGATCGGTTTCCACGAGGTGGCCGCGCGACACCACACCCAGCGAGTGCATGATCTGGCTCAGGAGGCGGGCGACCGTCGTCTTGCCGGTGCCTGGGTTTCCGGTGAACACGAGGTGCATGCCCACCTCGACGGTCGGCAGGTCGCGCTCGGCGCGCAGGCGCTGAACGCGCAGCAGGCTGGTGAGCCGTCGCACTTCGTGCTTCACCGTCTCCAGTCCAACGAGCGCGTCGAGTTCGGCGAGCACTTCCTCGGTCGGCCGCATGGGCGGAGCGTCGATTTCGTGGGCATCTTCGCTATCACCGGGCCCGCCCGAGATGGTCGTTGCGGTGTTGGTCGACGTGGGACGGCCCGAGGTCGGGCCGATCGAGTTCAGCAGCATGGTGCGAAAGTCGTCGATGGCGTCGAGCTCGCTAGCAGACGGCACCAGATCGATCGCTGCCGTCGCATGGGCCAACCCCAGGGCGGCGTGGTAGTAGGTGCGCGCGTGCGAAGTGCCGTCACGCTGGTCGGCGGCAACGAACAAGTCGAACATCGTGCTGGGCCGTTCGAGCCAGGCCGCTCGACCGCCGAGCGTGTCGTCGCTGCGCAACGCCGCCGGCGTGAGGATCATCGGCGGCGTCAGGTGCTCGCCAACCGCGCCCACCCAGGTGCGCAGCTCGTCGTCGGTGTGTCGTCCGTCGGTGTCGATCAGCGCGGCGACGATGTTGCCGGCCTCGATCTCGGCCCCATTGACCGGAACGAGCACGAACTGTCCTTCTACGACAAACGGGTCGATGCGCTGGTCATGCTGATGACGGCACGCGGCGCCTTCACCATCGATGCGGTGC
>JBCBSO010000296.1:0-5600 GCA_039819205.1 Actinomycetota bacterium | reverse complement strand
GCCGGCCGCAATCGACTGGCGAGCACGCTGACCCCCACCGAGTGCGGTGAGCGCGCTGTCAGGGATGGCGACGACAGGCAGCTCGACCGTGTCGAACTCGATCAACTCGCCAGCCTCATGCTCGCGGGCAGCGACGAGGGCAATCTGGGTATTCGTCCAGATGTCGCGGGCGCGCTCGGCGTCAGCGACGACGGAGCGCACCGATGAGGCGACGATCGCCGCCAGCATCACGACAAACAGCGAGTACACCCACCGGTGTTGCGACAGGTAGCGGCGGAGCGCGTAGCCCATGAGTCCTCCGTGCGCGTCGGCGCGGTTGATGATTGAGCAGGCGCGATGCGCAAGTGGGGCCGGCGAGGCCTAGGAGGACGACGAGCTCGAAGAGGAGCTGGACGAAGCGGAGCTCGACGTGGAACTCGAGTCGGTGCTCTTCTTCGAGTCGCCGGACGAGCTGGAGCCAGTCGACGACGAGTCGGACTTCGAGTCGCTCTTGGTCTCGGACTTCGAACTGTCGCCGTTGCTCTTTGACGAACCCGACGAGCCGTTGCTCGACGAGCGGTTGTCGGTCTTGAAGAAGCCGGAGCCCTTGAAGGTCACACCCACCGGTTGGAACACCTTCTTGACTGGCATGGTCTCGCCGGTCTCGGGGTGCGCGTACTCGGTCAACGTCGGATCGCTGAAGGCCTGCTGGACTTCGATCGTCTCGCCGGAGTCGACGAACTTGTAGACGTAGGTGGGCATCGGGGGCCACACGATATCGAGCGATCGGGCGACTGCCGAAGGCCGACTGCGATGTGCTGGTGATGTCGCTGGCTCGTACCGCGCGCGTATCGAGGAGGTGTCGAGAGGGTCTGAGTAGGGTCGCCAGCATGCAGGTGCGAAGCGCAGTGATCCCGGCCGCCGGACTCGGAACGCGGTTTCTTCCGGCGACCAAGGCGGTACCCAAGGAGCTATTCCCGATCGGCGACCGCCCGGCGTTGCAGGTGGTGATCGACGAGGCGCTCGGCGCTGGCATCGAGCACATCGTGGTGGTGTCGAGTCACGCCAAGCCGGCCGTCGAGGCGTATCTGTCGCCAGCTCCCGAGATGGTCGAAGCGCTGCGCGCCGCCGGCAAGGACGATGCCGCCGAACGCGTCGAGGCGATCGGCCGCGACTGGAAGGCGACCGTCGTGTACCAGGACGTCCCGAAGGGTCTTGGACATGCAGTCGGGTGCGCGCGCGAGGCTGTCGGCGACGAGCCGTTTGCCGTGCTCCTGCCCGACGAGTTGATGGGCGACTCGTCGCTGTTGGCGCAGATGAACGGCGTCTGTTCGTCCACTGGGGGCAGCGTGGTCGCCGTGCTCGAAGTCGACCGATCCAAGGTCAGCTCGTACGGCGTGATTGACCCCGCTGGCGAGCGATCGGCGGAGGGCGTGATCCCGGTGCGCGACCTCGTGGAAAAGCCGCCGGCCGACGAGGCGCCGAGCAACTACATCCTCACCGGACGGTACGTGCTGACCGCTGACGCGTGGGGGGAGATCGCCTCGCTCACCCCGGGCCGCGGCGGCGAGCTGCAGCTCACCGATGCCCTGCGTGCCCAGGCGGCGCGATCACCGTTCCACGCGGTGGTCGCCGAGGTCGAACGGTACGACACGGGCAATCCACTCGGCTTCCTCACTGCATCGGTGAGCCTGGGCCTGTCGCACCCCGAACTCGCCGCGCCCCTGCGCGAACACCTCGCCGGCCTGTGACAGCCGGGGTCTGACCCCAGCTGTCACACTGCGATGAGAGCGTTAGGCCTCGATCTGGGGAGCAAGCGGATCGGGGTGGCAGTGAGCGACCTGTCGGGTTCGTTGGCGTCTCCGTTGACCACGGTGCATCGGTCGAAGAGCCGTCGTCACGACCACGACGCCATTGCCCGCCTCGTGCGCGACGAAGAGGCCGAGGTCGTCGTGGTGGGGCTGCCATTGTCGCTCGATGGCACCGTTGGGCCCGCAGCCCGAGCCGCCACGAAGGAAGCGAACCAGCTGAGTAGCGTGGTATCCGTGCCCGTAGAGATGCACGACGAGCGGTTCACCACGGTGACCGCAGAGCGCGACCTGCGCGAGCTGGGCCTCGACGCCCGCCGCCAGCGCGCCGTCGTCGACAAGACCGCGGCCGCGGTGATGCTGCAGAGCTGGCTCGATCATCGGAGCGGTAGCTCGTGAAACAGCTCGACCCGCTACTGCCAGAAGCGCAAGTCGATCCAGACGATCGCCCCGCGCTCGATTGGCCGACCGATCCGTGGGACGACTCCGATGCCACCGGCCAGGTCGAGCGATTGCGGCGGCAAACCCGCCCGGTCAAGTGGATCGTGTATCTGGCGATGGTGCTCGTGATCGCGATCATCCTGATCGCCGGTGCGGTCGGCTGGTGGTATCTCGGCAAGATCAATCCCGCTGGTGAACCAGGCGAGATCCAGAGCTTTACCGTCGACGAAACCGACGATCTCGAGGCGATCGCGACGCGGCTGGAAGACGCCGGCCTGGTGTCCGACGCCGGTGTGTTCGAGTGGTACGTCGAACGCGACGGCGGATTGGAGATCACGCCCGGCTACTACGAGATGCGGCCCAACGATCACATGGGCAACGTGCTCGGCGTGTTGCGCACCCCGCCGGGTCAGACCTACACCAAGGTGACCTTCCCTGAGGGGTTCACCGTCGCCCGCATGGCCGAGCGGCTCGGGGGCACCGTCGACCGCATGAGTGCCGACGACTTCTTGGTAACGGCAACCGATGGGTCGATCCGCGCCGCGTGGCAGCCGCCCGGTGTGAACAGCCTGGAGGGCCTGTTGTTTCCCGACACCTACGAGGTGTCGAATGCCGAGTCGGAAGGGCAGGTCATCGAGCGGCTGATCGGCCTGATGGAGCGAGTCGGCAACCAGGAAGACATCGTCAACCGGTCCGCTGCGCTCGGGCGCACGCCGTACGAGATCTTGATCATCGCCTCGATGATCGAGCGCGAGGCGAAGATTCCAGAAGACCGCGACAAGATCTCGCGGGTCATCCACAATCGCTTGTTCTCCAGCGCGTTGAACCCGGACAACCCGTTCCTGCTGCAGATCGACGCCACCGTGCTCTACGGCGGTCAACAGCTCGGTCTCGATCCGGACATGCCGTTCCGGGAGATGCGCCAGATCCCCTCGGATTGGAACACGTACCTCAACCCGGGGCTGCCGGCGACGCCGATCGCCAATCCGGGGCGGGCGTCGATCCGCGCGGCCCTCAACCCGGCGCCAAACCCCGCGCCGGGCGACCCGCTGTGCGTCGACCTCCCGAACCCTTCGGAGT
Source organism: Actinomycetota bacterium (assembly GCA_039819205.1). Lineage (GTDB taxonomy): Bacteria > Actinomycetota > Acidimicrobiia > Acidimicrobiales > Ilumatobacteraceae > JABSQH01. Next base: position 2,292 of record JBCBSO010000296.1, on the reverse strand, counting down.
GCTTCTACTTCTTCTACGTGCTCGCCGACGAAGACGGCGGTCATGCCTTCGCCGCCACCGAACAACAACACCAGGCCAACGTCAACGCGGCGGCGGCAGCCGGATTGTTGTGACCCCGGCCGACGCGCCGGCTGGCAAGCTCGCCGCGGTCATCGGTTCACCGGTGGCTCACAGCCTGTCGCCAGCGATCCATCGCGCCGGCTTCGCCACACTCGGCGTCGACTGGTCGTATGTCGCGTTCGAGGTCGAAGACGGAGCAGCGCCGGACGCGCTCGACGCGATGCGCACGTTGGGGATTGCCGGCCTCTCGGTGACCATGCCGCACAAGTCGGCGGTTGCCACTGCGGTCGATCGGCTCGAGCCTGCAGCACGAGCGCTCAACTCGGTGAACACGGTCAGCTGGGACGGCGGCGAACTCGTCGGTTCCAGCACCGATGGTGCCGGTCTGGTCGCCTCGTTGGCCGAGGTGGGGATCGATCTCGATGGGTGCCGCGTGGCGATCATCGGTGCCGGTGGGGCGGCCCGCTCGGTGATCGATGCGTTCGGGCGCGCCGGTTCGCCCGACATCACCGTGCTCAATCGCACGATCGACCGCGCCGAGCAGGCTGCTGCGCTGGCCGGAACGGCGTCGGTCGGCATCGTCAGCGACGTCGGTCGGGCCGATGTCGTGATCAACGCGACCAGTGTCGGCATGGGCGTCGACCCGAACGCCGCGGGCGACGACGACCTTCCGTGCCGCATCGACTTGCTGCATGCCGACCAAGTGGTCGTCGACCTGATCTATCACCCGCTGCAGACGGCATGGCTCAAGGGCGCAGCGGCGCTCGGGGCACGCACGGTCGACGGCCTGGGGATGCTGGTGCATCAAGCCGCGCTGCAACAAGAGCGGTGGCTCGGTCAGTGCCCCGACATCGCCCCGATGCGGGCGGCGGCCGAGGCCGAATTGGTGGCCCGGGAGCAGGCCGCCTCAGGCCGGTAGCCTGCCCCGATGCTCCGCTTCCTCACCGCAGGTGAGTCCCACGGGCAGGCCCTCGTGGTGATCGTCGAAGGCCTCCCCGCAGGCCTCCAGATCACCGTCGAGGAGATCCAAACCGAGATGGCCCGCCGCCGCTTGGGGTACGGCCGCGGCCCCCGCCAGCGCTTCGAGGTCGACGAACTAACACTGCTCGGAGGCGTACGCCACGGTCGCACCCTCGGGTCGCCGGTGGCCATCGAAATCAAGAACACCGAGTGGTTCCGCAGCGACAAGTGGCACGCCGAAATGGACCCCGCTCCTGGGGCCACCGCTGCGCCGCTGACCCAGGTCCGTCCCGGACACGCCGATCTCGCCGGCATGCAGAAGTACGGCTTCACCGATGCCCGTGATGTGCTGGAGCGAGCGAGTGCCCGGGAGACAGCGGCGCGGGTGGCCGCTGGTGCGCTCGCCAAGGCGTTGCTCCGCACGATCGACATCGAGATCATCTCCCACGTCATCCAGATGGGTGCCGCACGCGTCGACGCGTCGGCCGTGCGGCCGACCCCCAATGAGCTCAACCGAGTCGACGACAACTCCGTGCGCTGTTATGACGAGGCGTCCGCCGAGGCGATGGTCGAGGAGATCAAGGCGGCGGCCAAAGATGGCGATTCGCTGGGCGGAGTGGTCGAGGTGCTCGGGTTCGGGTTGCCGGTTGGCTTGGGCAGTCATGTGCACTGGGATCGCAAGATCGATGCGCTACTGACCCAAGCAGTGATGAGCATCCAGGCGGTCAAAGGCGTCGAGATCGGCGACGGGTTCGAGGTCGCCGGGCGGCGGGGGAGCGATGCCCACGACGCAATCCACTGGGACGACGGCGCCGGTCGATACCGTCGGCGTAGCACGCTGGCGGGTGGGACCGAAGGCGGCATGACGACGGGCGAGTTGTTGGTGGTGCGCGCGGCGATGAAACCCCTGGCCACCCTGAATCGCCCCACGTTGGAGACCGTCGACACGGCGACCAAGGAGTCGGCGGTGTCGTTCAAGGAACGCACCGACGTCACCGCCGTGCCGGCCATGGGTGTGGTCGCCGAGACGATGGTTGCGCTCGTCGTGGCTGCCGAGGCGCAGCGCAAGTTCGGCGGCGATTCGATCCCCGAGTTCCAACGCAACGCGCAGGCGTTCCAGGCGACCCTGCAATGAGCACCGTCTCCTGTCTCGACGGACGCCATGTCGTGCGTGACGATCCGGATGCCATTGTTCATCGTGGTCAGTTGGTCGGTCATGCGGCCCCCTGCAGACCGACATTCGCGCGCACGAACGCGCTGACCTTCTTTAGG
>JBCBSO010000295.1:0-5623 GCA_039819205.1 Actinomycetota bacterium | reverse complement strand
CGCGAGTCCTTCGATCTGATCGAGTTGTTGAATGGCTTGGCCGGCGGTGCCGCGCACTTCGTCCACGATCTGTGTTCGTTGCGCGTCGCTGAGGTTGGGTTCGTCGCTTAACGCATCGTCAAGGTTGTTGCCGAGCAACCCGAACAGAATCGCGCCGAGCGCTGCGGCACCAAGTGCCGACCCCACCTGGCGAAACGTTGATGTCATCGCCGATGCCCGTCCCGATAGATCCGGAGGCACGTCAGTGAGCACCACGTTGGTCAGTTGGGCGGCCCCGAAGCCGACTCCGATGCCGTAGACGAACAGTGGCAGCGTCAGCCACCATGGGTTCCGGTCGACACCCAGCGTCAGTCCGATTCCGATGATGCCGACGACCTCCAGGGCCATGCCGAGTCGGACCACCCTGGTGGGACCGAGTGCGCCAGCGACGGTCTTTGCTGCGGTACCTGCGCCGAGCGTCCCGAGGGCGAGCGAGGTGAGGATTGCTCCGGTGGTCAAGGGGTTGAACCCGTGAACCGATTGAATCCAAAGCGGCAGCGTGAACAGAACGCCGAACTCGCCGAGGCTGACGATCAACGCAACCACGTTGCCGTACGCGTACCGTCGGATGCCGAACAGACTCAACTCGATCAGTGTTGGCTTGCCATGCCTCGCACGAGATGCCTGCAATGCGACGAGCGCCACGAGTGCGAGCACGCCGAGGGCCAGCGCGACTGGAGCCACTGAGATTCCGCCGTCATCGAATGACACGGGACCCAGATCGAAGTCGTCGATCGCAGTCCAAAACCCGTACGTCTGCCCCTCGATGAGCCCAAACACCACAAGTCCGAGCCCAGTCACCGACAGGAGCACGGCGAACGGGTCGAATCCCGAGCCAGTTGGGCCGGTGCTCTCCGGGACGAGTCGCCATACCGCCAGCGCGGCGATGACGCCGACCGGAAGGTTGATCAAGAATGCCCAGCGCCACGAGTAGTCCTCGGCGAGAAAGCCGCCGAGCAACGGTCCAAGCGCCGCCGCGCCGCCGACGACGGCGCCATACATCCCGAACGCTGCGGCGCGCCGCTCGCCGGTGAAGATCACGTTGATCACGGCCAGCGACGACGGCAGCATCATCGACGCACCGATCGCCTGGATCGCTCGGGCGGCGATCAACATCTCGGCACCGTTCGATGCCCCGCTGGCCAGAGAGCCCAACACGAACACTGCGATCCCGATCAGAAACAGGCGGCGGCGGCCGTAACGATCTGCGATCAGGCCGACCGTGATCAGCAACGACGCGAAACACAGCGCATAGATGCTGTTCACCCACTGCGCATCGGTCTCAGTGAGCCCGATGTCGTCGACCATGTCGGGCAACAACACGTTGACCACGCTGAGGTCGATGATGATCATGCCGAGCCCCAGCAAGACCGCCGCCAGCGCCAACCAGGGTCGCGGCACCGCACTCTCGTCAGCAGAGTCCATACCGCACGTTCTACTCCACGGGTCCGATCGGTGCCGTTGATCGCGCCGACTCGAGTCGCTGCCGTCACCGCAACCAGCGGCGAGCACAGCGCCCAGCCCGACTGCGACGATCGAACGTCTCAACTATCCCGACACGGTATGGGGCGCCCGGATGCGACGAGCTGCGCCATCGGAATCGTCAACAACCCGACGCTGCCCGTCCTCTCGAACAGTGCTCGAATCCGCACCCAGCCGAGGGACTGTCAGATTCGCGGTGTAACTGGTCTGGCCTGAAACGCTGAGCGGCTTGCTCGGCGGGAAGGACAGACAACTATGACGAACCATGATGTGGCGGTGGCGACACCGTCGGACGACACGGGCGAGGAGCGGCCGGATCAGTCGCTGGCCGAGCAGCTCGTCGAACAAGCGCGTGCTGACGGCAAGAGCCTGGTCGGCCCCGGCGGGCTGCTATCGGATCTGACCAAGCAGGTTCTCGAGACCGGCCTCGAGGTCGAGATGGAAGAGCATCTCGGCGATACGTCACCGCCTACGGCTGCACCGACGCCACCGACCCGGCCCCAGCAGTGTCAACGATGAACGTCACGACCGGACAGACGATCGCCCACCAAACGCTCGTCGCGATCGAACCCAACGAGACACTGTGCGTGTACTCATCAACGACCACCGACTTGGTGATCGACACCGTCGGCGCGCTCCCACACGCAGCACACCTACCCACGTAGCGGCGGTACCGAAGCACGCCCTGCGCCTTCTGGCGAGCCCCCGCCCCGCAGCTCAACTGAACGATCGAGTGGTGTGGCGCCGCTGCGCGGGCGGGTGCGGTCAACGTGGTGGCCAGCGCTCCGCTCGGTGGTGTAGCCATCTGTGATGGCGGCGGCGTGCGCCTTGTGGCGACCGTCGTGGTGTACGTGTCGGCGCAGTCACTCTGCCGTGATGGTGCGCCGAGCTGCGACACCGCGAAGAACCGGTCCCGAACCCAACATGTCGATTCCTCCTGTTTCGGATCGTCGAGCGTTCTCGGGGATGCCAAGTCGTAGGAGCGGGAACTCGCTGACGCAACATCCCCGAGAACGGGACGTGCCGCACGCATGCCTGAGGGAGCGACGGAAGGACCCCCGTAGGAGCAGGTTGTATGTGAAGCGGCCAGCTCACGATGCGGATTCGAGGGGTGAGTCGGCAAGGACGTTGCGAGTGAACGTGAGGGTGGCTCGGGTGAAACGTGGTGATCTGCCTTCGGCGACCGACGCGGATGCCTGGATTGCGCCGAATTGGTAGTTGGGGACGCCAACAACCAGTCCTCATCGTCGGTCAACCACCCCTTCGCCGACGCGATTGCCCACCCACGGTGAGGTGCATCTCACCCCGTGCGGCGCGAAGGTGAAGGGGTGAGCACCAAGGGGTCAGGTAGTGAACGAGCGTGGCTCGACTCGCTATCGCGACGCATCCGTCGCTCGGCGCCCGAGCAGGTCGCTAGCGCACTCCATCCCGCCGTCGAGCTTGGCGGAGCGATTCCCCGCCGCCGACTGGTTGCGTCGCTTCAGCAATCGCCCGCTCGCGTGCGCTCAATTGTCGCACCGCCAGGATCCGGCAAGACGATCGCTGCGATGCAGTACTCGGCGGCGCTGCGCGATGCGCAGACGGTGTGGGTCGATGTCAGCGCGGTTGGTGCGCAAGACATGTCGCTCTGGGGTGTGCTTGCTGCTGGGCTTGGCGCGGCGATACCGCGGTCTGTCAAGAGTGACGCTGGAGACTCCGACGTCGTCAGCGTTCTGGATCAGCTTCGGTCGACTCACCAACCGATCCACATCGTGTTCGACGGCCTCGAGGCACTCGGTCGAGGCGTGCCGCTCGAAGAACTTCAGGAGTTCGTCGCGACGATGCCGCACACCGCCACGGTCACGCTGATCGGCACTGGAAGTGTGCCGGCGCGACTTGCTCGCGCCAAGCTCACCGACGACGTCTTCGAGCTTTCGGCGGCCGAACTCTGGTTCGACCACATCGAGTGTGCCGCAGCCATCGGTGCGGCCACGCACCGTCGAAGTTTGCCTACGAGGGTGCATGCCGTGATGGCCGCCACCGACGGATGGCCGGCCTTGGTGGACCTGGCCATGCACGACCTCGCGCCCGCTGACACCCTCTCCAGATCGCACAGCGAACCCCTCGCCGACCCGGCGCAACGACTTGCCGATCGGATGCTCGATGAGCTTGGTGGGTCGAGCGGCTCGTTGCGCGCCGCTCCGCTCGTGCCGTCCCTGACCCCGCTTGCGATTGAGCATCTGTTCGGTGTGGCCGATGGCCAGGCAGCGCTCGAGGAGATGCGGCGACTGGGGATGTTTGGGCTGACTCGGTCCGTCCCTGCGTCTGGAGCCCAGTTGCCATGCCTCCGCGACCTGTTGGTGGCGCATCTGGCTGTCACGATGCCAGCGGTGGAGGTGTCACGCACGCGACGAGCGGCGGCTCATTGGTTTCGGCACTCGGGGGATGTTCTCAACGAAGCGCGTGTGGGCGCAGAGAACGATGACTGGTTCGACGCCCGCGACGCACTCGAACGCTACGTACATAGCGATGGCGCTGTACTCGACGAGCTACTCCGGTGGATCGAGCGGCTGCCCGACTGGTGCCTGCGGACCTCCCCCGTGCTCGTTGCCGTTGCTCAACCGGCTGCTCATCTCTCTGCGCTACACGAGATGGCCGATCGACTTGACCTCGCAACCGTCGCCGGTCGAGCGGGACCCTCCGACGACGGGTGGGCGCACCGACTCCTCGAGTGCTGGCGAGCGTGGCGCGTCGCGGACACGACTGCGTTGGCGGCATCGCTTGGCCGGCTCGCCGTCGCCGACGCACCGCCCATCGTGGCGGGGCTCGACGTATTCATGACCGCGGTGCGGGCGCTCTCATTGGGTGATCGAGCAGGTGCGGTCGCGACGGCCAATCGATCAGCGGCGACTGGTGCTTCGGTCTCGGGCACCTATGCAGCCCTGGTGCAACCCTTGCGCGCTGGCCTTACCGGCTCGGTCCGTGATCTACCGCCTCCGGGGAACGACGCATGGGGGCTAGCCGAGCATTCGGGGCTTGGTGCCTGGGTGGGGGCGGCGGGTCTTGCGCAGCGGGGCGAATCGGATCGGGTCGACGCTTCGCTTGAACGCGCAGCGGAACTCGCGATGGGCACGTCGTCGCCGCTGTGGTGGTTCGTCATCGAGTTTGCGCGAATCGACCTCGCGACGAATGAAGGGGTGGGCAGCCGCGCCGGGGAGATCGCGCAGCGGGTTCATCAGGAACTTGCCAACTACCCCCGTTCTGACGAGCTGCGGGCGCGCCTCCGTCGATACCCATCCGACGAGGTTGGTCGCGCTGTAGCTGCCGACTCGATCGACCTAACAAATCGTGAGCGACAGATCGCGGAGCTGCTCGGTTCTCCGATGACCTTGTCGCAGCTTGCGATGCATCTGGAAATCTCACCGAACACATTGAAGACGCACCTACGGTCGCTCTATCGCAAGCTGGGCGCGAGCGACCGGGATGCGGCATACCGTCTCTACCGTTCGGTCAGGCCGACGCGCGGCGAGCCGATTCCACAGCGCTTCTTGAACTAGCGCCGCACTCACCGATCGCTAGCGACCGCCGGTCGGGTACTGCCAATCTGTCACTATCTGCGCTGCGTCGGCCCGGTTGGAAACTCCGAGCTTGCGGTAGATGGATCGCGTGTGTGACTTCAGCGTGTTGATCGAGACGTAGAGATCGTCCGCGACATCGCGAAGCGAGGCGTCATCGGTGAGACGCAGCAGCACCTCAATTTCGCGTTCGCTCAGACCGTACGCAGCAGCTTGTCGGCGGCGGGGATCGGACTCGAGAGAGCGGCGCCCCGACGTTCGCGCTGCGGCCAGAAGGCGATCGCGGAGTCCTCCGCAGTCGTCGAGTTCGTCAACGAACGTCACGGCCTGATTGAGCAGTGCCTCCGGAACCGCTGTCGGGTCGACGGCTGCGAGGGTTGTGCAGTAGTCGACGTAGATCGCGGCCCGCGGCCAACCGTGCGTGCCGCTCAACCGGGTAGCACGATCGAAGTGGTCACACACTGTTTGCAGCTCGCCGCGTCGGCTGGCGTACAGTCCGCTCGCCCATTCGACCGAGAGGTCGGCCACGGTGCCTTGCTCAGTTCCGA
>JBCBSO010000294.1:0-5624 GCA_039819205.1 Actinomycetota bacterium | reverse complement strand
CAGTGGGACTGGGCATGTTGATCCAGCTATTCCTCGCCCCGCGGTTCCCGTTGCGCGTCCGCGTGCCCGTCGACGCGTACTGGCAACTGCCGGTTATTGCGGTGGTGGTTGCCGTGATCGCCGGCGCGGTCGGGATGCGCAAGGTGGCCCGCGCCGATCCGGCAGCGGCATTCGCCGGAGCTGGCGCGTGAGCACGCCGACGGCACCGGAGAGCGGGCCGCTGGTTGTCGACGAGCTGACCGTCGAGTTCATCCACGATGGCTACGCCATCCGTCCACTCGACGGGATGTCGTTCACGGTTGAACCCGGCGAGATCGCCGTGCTCGTCGGGCCATCGGGGTCCGGGAAGACGACGCTGTTGTCATGTCTCGGCGGCATTCTCACCCCGACATCTGGATCGATCCGTTTGGGCGACGTCGACGTGACCGGGTTGCCCTCGGACGACCTCGGGGAGTTCCGGAGGGCGAACGTGGGCTTCGTATTCCAGGCGTTCAATCTGATCGCCTCGCTGAACGCCCGCGAGAACGTGGCGATGCCGCTGCTGCTCAGCGGCATGGCGCGAACCGACGCGTTCGCCCGCGCAGACGAGCTGCTCGCTGAGGTCGGATTGGCCGAGCGGTCGAAGCACCGGCCCGCGAAGCTGTCGGGCGGCCAGCAACAACGCGTGGCGGTGGCCCGCGGTCTCGGCCGACGGCCGCCGATGTTGCTCGCCGATGAGCCGACGGCCAGCCTCGATCACATCCAGGCAGAGGGCATCATTCGGCTGCTGCGCAGCCTTCGAGATGCCGGCCGCGTGATCGTGGTGTCGACCCACGATGCCCGACTGGTGCCGATCGCCGACAAGATCGTCAAGATGGTGCCCGAGCACGACGACGGCGCGATGCCCGCCATCGGCGAGCGTTCGTTCGGCGCCGGCGAGTCGGTGTTCGAACAAGGCGACCGCGCCGATGTGGTGTACACGATCACCTCGGGCGAGATCGCCATCGTCCGCGTATTCGCCGACGGCAGCGAGCGCGAGCTGGCCCGCCTCGGCCCGGGCCGGTACTTCGGCGAGCTTGGTCCGTTCCTCGGGTTCCCCCGATCGGCCTCGGCGCGGGCCATCACCGACGTGGTCGTCGAGGCGCACGCGCCCGCAACGTTCCGCGAACAGCTGCTCCGGCCGACCTGAGTGTGACAGCAGGGGTCAGACCCCATCTGTCACGGACGCGCGTGTGACAGCAGGGGTCTGACCCCAACTGTCACAGTGAACGGGGGTCGTGGGTGGCGGCCCAGGCGGCCTCGGCGGCACCGAGGTCGGTGGCCGGTTCGCCATCGGCGATGTACTCCATGAGCATCGCCCGCCACGGGCCGTGTGCTTCGAGCTTGCCCAAGATGGCGCTCACACCCCACACCACGCGATCGAGGATGACGAAGCTCGGCGGCATGTTGAGCCGCTCGATCACCTCGGCGTGTGGTCCCTGTACGTCGAAGATCGTGCCGATCGTGTCGCGCATCCACTCGCGGGTGAACGTGAACTCATCGGTCAGGTAGGGCACGTACGGACTCGACACGTAGCTGTACACCAGTGCCGGGTCGAGGCCGTGGTCGGTCGGCAGGAACCGTGCCGCCACCATCTCGGCCACCAGCCGGTCGGGGTCGCGATCGACGATGATCGCCTCCATCGACGGCTTGAGCGTCTCCCACTCGCCGGGCGACCACCGCTTCACCAGGCCGTAGTCGAGAAACGTCACGCTGCCGTCGTGATGAAACTTGTAGTTCCCGGGGTGCGGATCGCCGTTGAAGATCCCGTAACGCATGATCGCGTTCTGAGCGAACCGCCAGATCACCTCGGCGGCGTGTTGTTTGGTGGCATCGGGCTCTGACCGACGGAACTCGTCGAAGGTCATGCCGTCGACCCACTCGGTGGTCAGCACGTGCGGTGAGCACAGTTCGGGTACCAGCTTGGGGATGCGTACCCACGGATGTCCTTGGAAGCGAGCCTCGAACTCGGCGAGGTTGCCCGCCTCGATCGCGTAGTCGAGCTCCTCGCGCATGCGGTCGCGCAGCTCGTCGACGAGGCCCTTTGCGTCGAGGCCTTTGAGCATCATCGTGGAGAACATCGAGTACATCACCTCGGCCGCGTCGAGGTCGGTTTCGATCGCCTCGTGCACGCCGGGGTACTGCACCTTCACGGCGACGTCGCGACCGTCCGGCGTAATGGCGCGGTGCACTTGGCCGATCGAGGCGGCGGCGACGGGGAGGTCGCCCCAGTCGAGAAACAGCCGTTCTGGCGGTACGCCGAAATCGTCGCGTACGACGCCGGCAGCCAAGCTCGGAGCCATCGGCGCGGCGTCGGCCTGCAGTGTGGCCAACGCTTCCTGGGCTTCTTCGGGCAGCGCTTCGAAGATGAAGCTGACGAGCTGGCCGGCCTTCATCAGCACGCCCTTCATCTCCCCGAGTTCCTTGGCGACGTCCTCGGCGGTGCGGATGGCGAACTGTTCATCGAGCTCGGCGCGGCGCTGTTCGGCGCTGCCGATGCCTTTGAGCCGTGACACGGCGAAGCGCGTCGAATTGCGTGCCGACAGCTTCCATACCCGTGCCGAGCGGGTGAAGCGGTCGGTGAGCGGCGAGGCCTTGGCCCGCTGCGCGGCGGCCGCGAGCCCGGCAGCGAGCGCGGCAATCGACGCGATGCCGGCAACGGCTTTGGTGCGCATCAGGGTGCAGGAGGGGGAGTCGGTGTGGCTGATTCGGAGGCGACCGTTGTGGTGCGGGCGATCGGCGACCGGGCGAGCACCTCGTCGTCGAGTTGTCCACCGGTGGCCTCGTCGGTCCAGTAGGTGCCCTCATCGAGACGGGTCAGGGCGCGCTCGACGTCGTCGAGGTCAGCAGCAATGGCGTCGAGGTCGACGTCGGGTTCGGCCATGCTCCGAGCGTAGCGAGGTGCTCAGATGTACTGGCGACGTTGCAACCACACGAAGGTGAGCCAGCCCGGCAGGATCGGTATCCAGAACGTGGCGAAGCGGAACAGGAACACCGATGGCACGGCGACGTCGTTGTCCATTCCGGCGGCGACCAGGCCGGCGATGAGCGCCGCCTCGATCGCCCCGAGCCCGCCAGGAGTCGGGGCAAAGGTGGCCACGGTCAGCCCGACGACGTAGACGGCGCCCACGGCGGCGAACGAGAGTCCGCCGCCGAACGCTTGGGTGGCGATGAACAGGGCGACGAGGTTGGCCATCGTGACCACGAGTGATCCGCCGAAGAGCTCGGCGAGTTTGGCGGGGCTGGTCAACACGTCGCCCAGTCCCGACACGGACCGGCGAACGATCGGCACCAGTCGCTCGAGGATCACCCGCCGGGTATAGGGCAGGATGAGGGCGACAACGGCCAGCGCGCCCACCACACCGAGACCGACGGCTAACGCAGTCAGGTTGGGGAGATCGATGCTGCCGAATGCATTCTGACCAGCCCACACGACGAACACGGCAACCAGGCTGAGATGCGTGGCGACCGCAGCGACCGCATTGAGGCCGACTCCGCTGGCAGCGATCGCGTGATCCACGCCCTGTTTCTGCACGAGCCGCACGTTGAGCGCCAGACTGCCGACGCCGGCAGGTGCCAGCTTGTTGGCGAACGACGTGGCCACCTGGGCGGCAAACGTCGGCAGCACCGCGAGTCGATCGGGGACACACCCGAGCATGGCGATGGTCAAGCCGATGTAGTTCACCAGCGTCAACAGCAACAGCAGTGGGAACCACGCCCAGTTCGCAGTTTCGATCCGTTCGAACACCCCGGGGAGGTCGGTGAACTGGGGAATCAACAGATACGTGGCGATCGCCAGAAACACCGCGGTCACCAACGTGCGCCGGCTGATGCGCTCGATGCGCTCGAAGTGGACCTCGTCGATCTGGCACGCGTCCGCCACGGCCGACTGCAGCTCGTCGAGCACGTCGCTGTGTTGTTTCAGCGCGGCACGCGTTTCGGTGCCGAGGGCGCTCGGTTGCAGTCGCGGGAGCGCGCGGCCGACCACATCGCGGCCGAGCACCGCGATGGCGGCATCGACGCTGCGTTGTGGACTGGCGGCGAGCGCCATCGATGCGAGCAGCTGGGCCACGTCGGCATCGAGTAGCCGCTCGGGCACCGAGAGTTCGGCGAAGTCGAAGTCGGTCAGCCAGGGCAGTCCGTCACGATCGACCACGATGTTCTGGCGCACCAGGTCGCGATGAGCAATACGACGCGTCCGCAACAACGCCAGCTGCTGCCACACCTGGCTGAGCAGCTCGTCGCTGATCTCGTCGGCGGCCAGTTCAGTCAATGGGCGCCCGTCGATCTCGTCGGCCGCGATCGCCACCGCATCCGAGCCGACGAGCGCGACCGCACGCACCGCCGACACCCTGGCGCCGGTGCCGGCTGCATAGAGGGCGACAAACGCTTCGTGCTCAGCGCCCCGCCGTAGTGACGAAAACGGGCGCAGGTCACCGGCGTCACGCAACTTGATGTAGCGATAGCCGCGGTAGAGCAGGTCGGCGGCGCGATCGCCGAGGCCGAGCACCTTGACGAACAGACCGTGGCCGTCCCGATCGGTCGCCACCAGCACCGTTGCACGTGACTCGATCGAAGCCTCATGCATCTGGTCGACGACGAGGCCATTGTCGGCGAGCGCTGTTCGTAGGGCCGTCATCGTCGGACGCCGATTCGGTCGACCGAAGGCCAGCAGCACGGCCGCGCCGACCGTGGCCCCGAGGGGCACGGTGATGATCAGGTCGGCGGGAAGGTGGGCAGCGACAGCGAAGCGCAACAAGATCGTGATGGCCAGCGCAATCGCGCCGGCCCGCCGCCACGGCCGAGTGACGAACGGTCCGAACACGATGAACACCGCAGTGAGCTGGGCGAAGCTCTGCAGGGTGGCGTCGTTCAGCGTGGTGACCCCGGCCCGATCGTCGAGTTCGCCGATCAACACCTCTGACTCCGGGCGATCGAGCAGGGCCAAGATGGCGGCCATCGCGAAGTAGGCCACCGCCGACGCCGTGATCGAGTACCCGAACAGTCGGTACCGCTTGCGTCGCAACGGAATGATGAGCAGCGCCAGGCCGGTGATCATCGACAGCCAAACGATCAACCCCTCGATCACCCGCTCGACGGTCGGCGTCAGCACGGTGAACGCCTCGATGATCCGCTCCTCGGCGGCCAATACCTCGGACTGGAATCCGACGGTCAGGGCGACCGCGACGGCGGTGATCGTGCCGAACACGAGCATCCGGAGCAGGTCGCTCGGCGACCGGACGTAGCCACTCGTGACCTCCTCGGTCGTGCCGCGTCCCGTGCGGTCGGAGGTGGCCTCGTCGCCATGTACGCCGATCGGCGCCACCCCCGTCATGCCCTACGTGTTACACGATCGCGGCGTCGACGGCCGACAACAGCGAGGCGGGTACCGGATCGCCCCGACGTGCCGGATCACCCCGACATCACGGTTGCCACAACGTGACCAACGTCCCCATCGGTGGGCGAGCACGACGTCGCCGGCGGTTCTACTGTGACCGCCGTGACGCTCGACCAGGAGGCGATGCGCAAGCGACATCGCGCCCGTCGCTGGCGTCAGCTCCCCGTTGCCCTGGCGATGCTGGCGCCATCGCTGGCGATTCTCGGGA
>JBCBSO010000293.1:0-5646 GCA_039819205.1 Actinomycetota bacterium | reverse complement strand
CCCCCCCACCCCCCCGCCCCTCCGACCCCCCCCCCCAAGAACCCCACCACCTCCCCGCCCCCGCGCCAGCCGTAGAGCCTCCTCGCGCCGGCGCCAAGGTCCCGCCCGTTCGTCGCCATAAACAGCAGGTGGCTCGCCATCCGGTTCATTTCGGCGAGCAGCATGCGGATCCACACCGCCCGCTCCGGGATCTCACCGTCGATGCCGAGCAGGCGCTCGGTCGCCATGGAAAACGCCAATTCGTTGGTCAGCGGACTGAGGTAGTCCATCCGCGTGACGTTGGTGCCGCCTTGTAAGAACGTCAGCTGCTCGGCGGTCTTCTCCATGCCGGTGTGCAGATACCCGACGATCGGCTTGCAGCGCAGCACCTTTTCGCCCTGCAGCTCCAACATCAGCCGCAACACGCCGTGCGTGGACGGGTGCTGCGGACCCATGTTGATGATCATCGTTTGATCTTCGTCGGGGTCTTCGGGCAGATCGCCGAGTGCGGCAGCCTCGGCTTCGGACATGCGCAGGACGGCGCCGACCTCGCGCAACACGTCGGTGGCGGTCAGCTCGCTGCGCGGCTTGAGTTGCTGTTCGCCCTCGTCGGTCTGCGGAATGAACCGCCGGTATGCATCGGGGTGCGCCTGGTTGTAGGCGTCCTCCTCGCGGTGATCCTTGCCCACCGGCGGCGCATCGGGCGCTGAATCGATGTCTGGGTCGGTGTTGGTGTCGGTCGGTGCGTCGTCGAGCGTGCTCATCAGGCGTGAGACTCCTTGAACTGCACGGGGATGTGGCCGATCTCGTAGTCCTTGCGCAACGGGTGGCCGATCCAGTCTTCGGGCATCAAGATGCGGGTGAGGTCTGGGTGTCCGTCGAACACGATGCCGAACATGTCGTACACCTCGCGCTCGTGCGCTTCGGTGCCGGGATGTAACTCGAACAGCGACGGCAGATTCGGCTCGTCGCCAGACACCTGTACGCGCAACCTCGTTCGACGGCGCCGCTCGAGATCGACGAGGTTGACCACGACCTCGAAACGTTCACCGACGACGTCGGCGGGCAGCGGCCGGTTCGGGTGCTGCAGGTAGTCGACCGCCGTGACGTCGACGCACAACGAGTACCCGTCGTCGAGCAACGCCTTGGCCACCTCGATGTATCGATCGTGCGGAACGTGGATGACCTCTTGGCCACGATGGTCGACCACCGGGCAACCGTGAACGGTGGCGACCTGCTGCTCGGTCTGGGGCTCGTCGAGCGCCTCAGGCTCGCTGCCGATGTCGCTCATCGGCCGATCCTCACGCAGTGCTCTCGGCCGGACGAGGGGCGCTGAGCAGGACCGGCGCCGCAGTCGGCTCGATCAGCTCCACGTGAATGCCGGCGCCGCCGTCGTCGCTCTCTGCACGGCGCTTCATCAGTTCGTCGTTCTCGATCAACCCGTGCAGCGTCTCGATGGCGTGGATCAGGGTTTCGGGAGTCGGCGGGCACCCCGGTGCGTACACGTCGACCGGCACGATCTGATCGACGCCTTGCACGATGGCGTAGTTGTTGAACATGCCGCCCGAGCTGGCGCACACGCCCATCGAGATGACCCACTTCGGCTCGGCCATCTGGTCGTACACCTGGCGCAGCACCGGCGCCATTTTCTGGCTGACTCGCCCAGCGACGATCATGATGTCGGCCTGACGCGGCGAGGCGCGGAACACCTCCATCCCGAACCGGGAGATGTCGTAGTGGGCGCCGCCGGTGGCCATCATCTCGATCGCGCAACACGCCAGACCAAACGATGCCGGCCACGACGAGCGAGCTCGTGCCCAGTTGACGAGGTCTTCGAGCCGACCGGTGATGACGTTGTGCGTGAGCCCGCCGATGCCGTCGTCGCGGACGTCGTTGACGATGCCCATTACGCCGCGCTCGACGACGACGGTTCAGGAACTCGACCCTCGGTGCCGACGCGCCGCACGGTGGACGACAACGTGCGCTCGGGGGTGACCATCTCGGCCTCGGCGGACAGTTGCCGGTACCGCTGGATTGGACCCCAATCGAGACCGCCGCGGGCGACCTCGTAGATGAACGTGGCAAAGAAGATCACCGAGAAGAACAGGATCGCCCAGAATCCGTAGAAGCCGAGCGTGGAGTGATTCACCGCGTAGGGGTACAAGAAGATGATCTCGATGTCGAACATGATGAACAACATCGCGACCACGTAGAAGCTCACCGGAAAACGTTCAGGTGGTTCCCGGCTGGGCACGATGCCGCACTCGTACGGTGCTTCCTTCGCCGACGACGGCCGGCGCGGTGCCAACAGCCGCGACGCAGCGAAGCTCAGCACACCAAAGAGGATGGCCAGTGCTAGCAGCACCACGAGGGGCAGGTATTGCGCCATCGTTAGGTCGACGCCCCTACCGGCTCACGGTCGTCGGCCTCCGCTCCCGCAGACGTCGCTTCGACCGGCGTCGGTTCGGTGGTTTCGATCGGCATCGCGAGATTCTCCCGGAGGATCCGTTCCCGGCGATGCAGAAGGTAACACAGGGCCAAGAAGATCGCTCCGCCGCCGATCGTGAGGACCGCCGCCGGCTGGCGCACCGCGCCCAGGTCGCGAATCATGTACACGTACACCCGCTGACGACTCTCGTCGATCACCGGAGTGGCCGGCGCACGACCGGGCTCGGTCCGTACCGGTTCGATCGTCGACGCCTCGGCGACCACGTAATGCGGCGAATGGAAGAACGCAAGGAAGTCGAGCGAGTCGTTGATCTTCGGCCACCGGTCGCCACCGGTGTCGAACACCTCGGTGATTTGGAACTGGCCTGCGGCGAACGCGCCCTCTTCTTCGAGGTAGACGCTGGCGGCGGCCTGGGCCTGCCCAAAGCCGGGCGACGCCGGGTCGAGGGTGACCCATCCTTCGTCGACGAACTGACCGTTCACCAACAGCGCCCGCTCGGTGGCGGTGGCATCGTCGGGAATCTGCGGCAGACCGTTGAGCGCGCCGGCGCTGACCAGTGCCTGGTCATCTTGGAGCACCGTGGCGCCCTCCACCGGCTCCCACGAGGGGTCGGGACCACGCAGCCCGATGCCATAGATCCACCACACCGCGCCCATCAGCGCCATCCACCCGGCGAGCCCGGTGAGGGCGACGAGAAAGCCGAGTCGGGCGCCGATGTTGGTCGCCAGCAACAGATACACGCTGCCGCACAACACGACGCCGCCGATGATGACGGTGAGGATGCCGCGGATTTCGGGCTCCCACCCGATGGCGACGAGGGACATGGCGAACGACATGGTCACAGGCTCCGGACGTAGTCGACAACGGCTTCGATCTGCTCGTCGGTGAGCAACGACCCGAAGCCCGGCATGCGGCCGCTGCCCTGGCCGTTGCGGCCATACAGGACACCGAACTCAGAACCGTTCTTGATGAACTGGACCATGTCGTCGCGGCTGGCGAAGTGCGAGTTCGACGATCCGCCGGTGAGGTTCCACCCATAGGCGCCTTGACCAGCGACGCCGGGCTGGTCGTAGCTCCAACCGAGTGTGTGGCAACGGGCGCAGCTGTAGGCACCCGAGCCCAGTTCAAGGTTGTACAGCGCCTCGCCGTACGTCTCGGCCTCGCCGGCTTCGACCGCACGCAGGGCAGCGGCGTCGATCTCCGCTTGCAGCTCGGCCGGCAAGGTGCCGCTGGCGCAGCTCAACGGGTCATCTTCGCCTTCGGCGCACCCCTCGCGCGGAATCTGAATACTCCACATGTAGGCGAGCAGCGTGTCGATCTGCTGGGTGTTCATCGGTCCGCCGCCGACGAGGCCCCATGGCGACATCGGTGAGAACGGGCGACCGTAGTTGAGGATGAAGCGGACTTCGTCCTCGTCGAACTTGTAATAGATCGTGTTCAGCGCAGGTGCCGTCCAGTTGACCGCCTGGACTTCACCGTTTTGGGGGTCGGTCACGGTGAACGGCGCCTCGCCGCCCACCGCAGCCATGCCGCCGTGGCAGCCGGCGCAGTTGAAGCCGCCATCGCCCGTGGTGGCGAACAGGTCGGCGCCCCAGCCGATGAACGTCTTGTCCCACTGCTCTTCGGCGCCGGCCTGACGGGTCGGCTCGAAGATCCAGTACAGCGGCAGTCCAACGACGATCACGATTAACAGC
This sequence comes from Actinomycetota bacterium, assembly GCA_039819205.1. Lineage (GTDB taxonomy): Bacteria > Actinomycetota > Acidimicrobiia > Acidimicrobiales > Ilumatobacteraceae > JABSQH01. The sequence goes on along the minus strand of JBCBSO010000293.1, from coordinate 1,524 downwards.
AATACGCCAACCAACTGGTAGCGCTGGAGCCGCGGTCCTTCGAGCGTCTCGTCGTCGAAGTACTCCTTGCGGTTCGCCGCCAGCTCGAGCTCGGACCCCACCTCGCGTCGACCGGCGACGACGTTGAACGCCGCGTAGACGATCCACCCGAGGGTGATGATGACGAGACCGATGATGGCGATCGTCGTGGTCGCAAGCGCGACCATTCCGGTCATCATCAGTGGGTGCCCTCACTGGTGCAGTTCGGGCCCTCGGCCTCCTGGCCGGTGGTGTTGGTGCCGATCGGGGGGCCGGGCACGAAGGTGCCGGTGTCGATGATTACTTCCTGGGCGGGGGTGATCGTCGCCGGGAATCGATCCATGCCGCGCGGCGCGGGGCCGCCCTTCTTCTCACCGACACGGTTGTACTGCGAGCCGTGGCACTGGCACTCGAACCATTGGCTGGTGGTGCACTCGGGCACACGACAGCCGAGGTGCGGGCACTTCTGGCTGATCACCGCGATGCCGGCGCGCATCGCCACCAGCACGTTCTCGGGGTACACGGCCTCGGCCAGTGGCAGTGACTCGGAGGGGTACTCGGTGATCCACGAGCGGGCGGCCGGGACGTAGAAGAAGCCGTTGCCGGCCTTGATGCCGTCTTGGATGTCGCCGAGTCGACCCGCGCTGACCGATCCACCGAAGCCGCCGGTGCCACTCGGCCACAGGAAGGCGACGAACGCCGCTGCGGCGAATGCCCCGATGCCGGCGCTCATGAGGGTCACCGTGGCGCGGTTGAAGAACTGCCGGCGCGAGACGCCGACCACTTCGGGATCGGGTGGCGTCCAGGCGACGATCTCGGACTCGTCGGCCTTGACGATGTCGGTGCTCGGGCCCGAACGAGCCGCCACGCCGGCGGCCTCGACGACCTTGGCTTCGTCTTCGACGACGCCTTCGGCCGCAGCGGTCGCTCGCTGGGCGCGGTCGCGTTCGAGCGTTTCGGCCGATAACGCGCCGGCCCCGCGCACGTCGCTGCGCCGGGCAAGGGTGAAGAAGGCCAGGCCGCCGAGTACGACGACGGCGGCGATGGCGATGGCAATAACGGCTGCGGTGCTCATGTTGGGGGTCTCCTTTCGCAGTAGCTCAGAGTTCGAAGAACAGGCCGTCGGTCCACGGCATGATGAACAGGAAGCCCGGTCCTCGGAAGAATGATCCAATCATGACCAGCACCGCCCAGAACATGAGGTGCACGGTCATCAAGCTTGTTGCAAATTTTCGGTCTTCTGGTTTGTTCGACGGGTTGCGGTCGAGGAACGGCGCCAGCACGAGGGCGATCAAGCCCACACCGGGCAGGGTCACACCGGCGACCATCGGGTGGAACATCGTGAGCAGTTCCTGCAAGCCCAGGAAGTACCACGGGGCCTTCGATGGGTTCGGGGTCTGGTTGGTGTTGGCCAGCTGCAAGAGCGGCGCGTTGACCCAAATCGAGAACAGGAAGGTGAACGCCGTGCACGCCAGCGCGGCGACGAACTCACCAACCAGCAGGTGC
>JBCBSO010000292.1:0-5656 GCA_039819205.1 Actinomycetota bacterium | reverse complement strand
ACCGAAGCCGTCGACGGCGTCTCGGTGGAGGTGCTGCTCGATGCTGCGGGTGAGACGGTGCTCGGCCAACCGATCAGCTACCCGGGCGGCGACGCACAGGTCACGATGAGCGTCGTCACGTTGGGTCCTGGCGAATCGACGGTCAACCACATCCACGAGGCGCCGATGGCGGCCTACATCCTCGAGGGTGAGGTCACCGTCGACTACGGCGACGACGGCACGCTCACGTTCGGTGAAGGAGACGCCCTACTCGAGGCACTCGATGTGGTGCACGAGGGCACCAACACCGGCGCTGGCGCCCTGCGCATTCTCGTCGTCAACATGGGCTCCGACGAGGTCGAGAACACCGTGACCGTCGAGTGAGTCGAGCGGTGACGCCGGCGCTCAGCCGACGGGGAGCTGCAAGGCAGCGGCCTGCGCAGCCGTGCGTGCGGCCTCGGCGAAGTCGCGTCCCGACGATGCGTACAACACCGCACGCGACGAGTTGACGACGAGCCCGCGGCCGTACGCGTCGGCGCCGGCGTCGAGCGCCGCGACCGGATCGCCGCCCTGTGCGCCAATACCGGGGACGAGGATCGGTGCGTCGGGAGCGATCGCCCGAACTCGACGGAGCTCGTCGGGGTAGGTCGCACCGACGACGAGTCCGCAGTCGCCGAGCTGGCTCCACTCGTCGGCGACTCGTTGGGCGACGTGTTCGAACACGGGTCGACCGTCGGCTACCAGCGACTGCAGTTCATCACCGCCTGAGTTGCTGGTGCGGCACAACGCAAAAACGGCGCCGCCGTGCTCGAAGTACGGCGCCACCGAGTCGGTACCCAGATAGGGGCTCACGGTGACCGCATGGGCGCCGTACCGGCCAAACGCTTCACGCGCGTAGTGCTCGGCGGTCGAGCCAATGTCGCCACGCTTGGCGTCGAGGATCAGCGTGAGATTGGGATACTGCTCGCGCACGTATGCGCAGATTCGCTCAAGGGCGCGCTCTTCGCCCTGGCTGGAGAAGAACGCAATCTGTGGCTTGATCGCACACGCCACGTCAGCAACCGCATCGACGATCGCCCGGCAGAACTGCTCGGTCGCATCGTGCACTCCGTCGAGCGGGAGCGGCATACGCGCCGGGTCCGGATCGAGGCCGACGCAGAGCATCGAGCCGGCAGCGGCCCACGAGCGCTCGAGTCGGGCGCCAAACGTCATCGGGACTGAGTTAGTCCTCGATCGAGATGGCGCCGGTTGGGCAGAGGTCGGCGGCCTCCCGGGTCTTCTGCTCGAGTTCGGCTCCCGGCTCCTCTTGGAGGATGTACAGGTACCCATCGCTGCGCACCTCGAACACCTCGGGGGCGATCTGCATGCACGATCCCGTCGAGGCACACAGATCGAAATCAACGACAACCTTCATCGGCTCGCTCCTTCATCGCTGGATGTTGTTGGGCCCGTAGGCGCACGTCACGTCTTCGAGCGACGGTAGCCGTCTTGCTCGGCCGCTTCTGCAGTGGCATAACACCGGTCGGCATTGGTGCGGGCGTACATGCGCCCATCTTCGACGTGGTAGATGCCCGACGACTCCTTGGCCTTGATCGGGTGCGTTAGCGGGCACGCCCCGTCTGCGTCGGCGGCGACCCACAACTGGTCGCCCGCATCGGCCGACGCGGCATCCTGACTCGGCTCAAGCGGCGGCCACGAGGGCGGGTCGGTGGCGACGGCTGGGTCGGCGCGATCGCGCCACCATGCCCACGCGGCCCCGCCCGCGGCGGCCAGCATCACGATCAGCACAACCCGGCGCATCACGACGGCGAGTGACGACATCGACGAGACGTTAGCCCGCTGCTCGCCGCGCCGAGCGTGACCAATCCGTCAGCTCGTGTGCCGCTCGAACGCAGCGAGCACCGCACGCAACGAGGCGGTGGTGATATTGGGGTCGGTGCCGATGCCCCAGCGCACGTCGCCACCGTCGGAGACGGTCTCGATGTAGGCGACGGCTTGGGCGTCGGCGCCCTGCCCGATGGCGTGCTCTGCGTAGTCGAGCACGTCGAAGTGGTGATCGACCTGGTCGCCGAACGCATCGACGAGTGCGGCGACGAATGCCTCGACGGGCCCGTCGCCTTCGGCGCGAATCGAGTGCGCCTCACCGTCGACCGCCAGCTGCGCTTGGATCGTTGTGGTGCCGGTGTCGCCGTCGGTGCGGGTGTGCAGCTCGTGGCTATGCAACACGAAGCGCGGCGACTCGGGCATGTACTCCGAGCGGAACGCGTCCCACATCACTGCGGGCGTGATCTCGGTGCCGGTGTCTTCGGTGATGTGCTGGATCGTCTTGGAGAACTCGATCTGGAATCGCCGCGGCAATTCGAATCCGTGCTCGGTCTTCATCACGTACGCCACCCCGCCCTTGCCCGACTGGCTATTGACGCGAATCACCGCCTCGTAGGTGCGGCCGACATGTGCCGGGTCGATCGGCAGGTAGGGCACACCCCACTCGGCGTAGTTCCCCTCGTCGTCCCGGCGTCGTTCGAGCGCTTCGAAGCCCTTCTTGATCGCATCCTGGTGACTCCCGGAGAATGCCGTGTACACCAGGTCGCCGACGTAGGGATGACGCGGTCCAACGGGCAAGCGGTTGCAGTACTCGGCGGTGCGCCGCAACCGATCGATGTCGCTCACGTCGAGCTCGGGGTCGACCCCGTTCATGAACAGGTTCATTGCCAGGTTGACCACGTCGACGTTGCCCGTGCGCTCGCCGTTGCCGAACAGCGTGCCTTCGACACGGTCGGCGCCGGCCATCACACCGAACTCGGCGGCCGCAATCGCGCAACCCCGATCGTTGTGCGGGTGCAACGACACGACGACGGCGTCGCGTTGCTTGATCGTGCGGCAGAACCACTCGATCACATCGCCGTACACGTTGGGCGAGTAGCACTCGACCGTCGCCGGCAGGTTGAGGATGATCGGGTGATCGGGCGTCGGCTCGATCACGTCCATCACCGCCTCGCACACCTCGATGGCGAAGTCCGGCTCGGTCAGGGTGAAGCTCTCCGGGCTGTACTCGTAGCGAATCTGTGTGCCGCCCATGCCCTGCTCGAGCTTGCGGCACAGCCGTGCGCCGTTCACCGCCACGTCGACGATGCCCGCCTTGTCGAGCCCGAACACCACCTCGCGCTGCAGCGGATTGGTCGAGTTGTAGAAGTGCACGATCGCCCGCGGCGCGCCCTCGAGACACTCGTAGGTGCGTTCGATCAACTCGTCGCGGCACTGCACCAGCACCTGGATCTCGACGTCGTCGGGGATCCGGTCTTCCTCGATCAACTGGCGGATGAAGTCGAAGTCGGGTTGGCTCGCTGCCGGAAAGCCGACCTCGATCTCCTTGAAGCCCATCGCCACCAGCTCTTCGAACATCGCCAGCTTGCGTGTCGGATCCATCGGATCGATCAACGCCTGGTTGCCGTCGCGCAGGTCGACCGAGCACCACCGCGGCGCACGATCGATCACCGTGTTCGGCCAGGTGCGGTCGGTGAGCACGAGTGGCACAAACGGGGCGTAGTGCTCGATTGGCATCGAGCTCGGTGGCTGGACCGGTGTGTGTGCGGGTTGTGCGGGCATCGGATGCTCCTGGGTGGGGATTCTGGGTAGGGATTCGGGTGAAGGGCGTGGGAAACAGGGTCTGAAAAAGCAAGAAGCCCCCGGCCGAATCGGCGGGGGCTGCGGGCGAGCGCGGGTATGTGACGCTCGCCCTACAGAAGAAGCAGCAGCTGCGTCGGCGCAGTCGTCACAAGAAACGACCGTACCCATCGCAGCGCATCGATGCAACCCGCTTGTACCCTTGCGCTTCACATGACCACAGATCACTCACGGCGGGGAGCGCCCCGCCAGCGGCGCAGTCGGCGCCGCAGCAACAAGGGATCGGGTGGCCGACCGGGCGGTGAACACGACCACGTCAACACCGAGAAGTTGACGAGCACCAACGTGCTGCCGCCGGTGGAACCCCCGACCGGCTTCGCCGACCTCGGCGTGCCCTCACGCATCGACGACGGGCTCGCCGCCTGCGGATTCGCCACGCCGTTCAACATTCAGACCGAAGCCATCCCCGTGGCGATGACCGGCAAAGACGTATGCGGTCGCGCCAAGACGGGCTCGGGCAAGACCCTGGCATTCGGCGTGCCGATGCTGGCGCGCATCACCGACACCGCCGAGCCGTCGACCCCGCTTGGCCTCGTGCTCGTACCGACGCGCGAGCTCGCGGTGCAAGTCGCCGAGGTGCTCGAGCCGGTGGCCGCGCACGCCGGGATGACCGTGCTCCCGGTGTACGGCGGCGCGTCTCGTCATCATCAGATCGACGAGCTGGCCAAGGGCGTCGAAGTCGTCATCGCCACGCCGCTCCGCCTGATCGACCTGATCAAGTCGGGCGAAGTCACGCTCGACCAGTGTCAGATCGTGACCCTCGACGAGGCCGACCGCATGGCCGACGACGGGTTCACGCCACAGGTCGAATGGATCCTGCGGCACTGCACAGCACGTACCCAGACGATGCTGTTCTCGGCCACGCTCGACGGCGATGTCGGCCACCTCATCAAGCACTATCAACGCGACCCTGAGACGGTGGCCATCGACGAAGCCACCGACACGGTCGGCACCATGCACCACTTGTTCCTCGCGGTGCATCACATGGACAAAGACCGAGTGATCGGATCGATCTCCACGAGCATCCCGAAGATGCTGGTGTTCTGCCAGACCAAGCGTGTGTGCGATCGCGTTGCGCGGAACATGAAGGACCTGGGCATCGACGCGTCGCCGCTCCACGGCGACATGCAGCAGTCGAGCCGCGAGAAAGTGCTACGCCGCTTTGCCGAAGGCAAGCTCAAGGTGCTGGTGGCCACGGACGTCGCTGCCCGGGGGATCGACATCGACGACATCGGTGCGGTGATTCACTACGAGCCGGCCAAGGACGTCAAGGACTACCTCCACCGCTCGGGCCGCACCGCACGTGCCGGCCGCGACGGATGGGCCGTGACGCTCGTCGAGTACAACCAGCACACCCAGGTGCGTGTGCTGCAACGCGGGATGCGGCTGCCAACCGAAAAGGCCACCGAGGTGTTCTCCAACGACAAGCGGTTGCTCAACCTGATCGAATTCGACGACGACTAAGTCCACACTGCGATCTACGGTCGCCGAGTGATCGAGGTCCCCGAGATCGTCGTCAACAAGGCGCGCGCCCATGGCGCACTCGCGTGGGTCGACGAGCTCCCCCAATTGGTCGACCGACTCGCCGATCAATGGGAGCTGACGCCGAGCGCGGTGTACGACGGCGGCACCGAGGCGCTGGTGGTCGCGGTTGACTGCGCCGACGGCAGTCCCGCCGTGCTGAAGCTGCTGGTTCCGGGCCGCGGGTCGGTTGCGGCCAGCGAGGTCCACGCGCTCCAGCTCGATGGCGGCCGGGCGTGTTCCACGTTGTTGCGCGCCGACGTGCACCGGGGCGCACTGTTGCTCGAGCGGCTGGGGCCGTCGATGAACGACCTCGGTGTCCCGATTGAGCGGCGAATCCCAGGGCTGTGCCGGGCAGCGCAGCGCATGTGGCGGCCGGTCCCGAGCGACGGCCTGCTGTCGGGCGCCGACAAGGGAGCGTGGCTCATCGACTTCATCGACTCGCGCTGGGAGCGCCTCGGCCATCCGTGTT
>JBCBSO010000291.1:0-5692 GCA_039819205.1 Actinomycetota bacterium | reverse complement strand
GTGGCGCCACACTCGACGAGGTGGAGGCGCTCGCCGCCGACCTCACCGCACGCACCCAGGTGTTCGGCGCCCTCGACACGCTCGAGAACCTGCAGAAGGGCGGACGTATCGGCAGCGCCAAGGCGTTGTTCGCGACGGCCCTGTCGATCAAGCCGATCATCGTGGTCACCGGCGGCGAGGTGCAAGAGGGCGGCAAGCAACGGACCCGGACGAAGGCCCTGAAGTTCCTCGATGGCAAAGTGCGCGAGTTCGGCGATCGCGTCGAGAATCTTGCGGTCCTCCATGCCGACTGCAGCGATGTCGACGTGTTCGTCGACATGCTGCGCACGCACTACGACGACGAGATCGTCGTCGGCGAAATCGGTCCCGTGATCGGCACACACGGCGGACGCGGCACGATCGGCGTGGCGTTTCACGAGCGCGCCGACTGAGCCGACTCACCGAGCGAGCAACATGACCAGGGCGCGTCGGCGCCCACCACTAGCGTTGCGCGAGGTCCATGTCACCTGCGGCTCCCCCACCCACTGTGATCGCGCAGCGCTACGAGCTGCAGCGCATGCTCGCGCAAGGCGGGATGGCCGAGGTGTGGCTGGCGATCGACCTCACACTCGACCGCAAAGTGGCTGTCAAGTGGCTCAAGCCAACACTCGCCTCTGATCCTGTCGTCGCCGAACGGTTCCGCCGCGAGGCGGTTGCCGCCGCCGGTCTGAATCATCCGAACATCGTCGCCGTGCACGACGTATTCGAGCAGGACGGTCGCCAGGCAGTGGTGATGCAGCTCATCGAAGGAAAGAGCCTGCGTCAGCTGCTCGACACGCAGAAGCGGCTGAGCCCCGAGCTCACATGCCACATCGGGTCGTGCGTCGCCGTCGCCCTCGACCACGCCCATCAGTCCGGCTTCGTCCATCGCGACGTGAAGCCCGGCAACATCATGATCACCTCTGATGGCCGGGTACTGCTGACCGACTTCGGAATCGCGAAGGGGCTTGCGCCGTCGGCTGAGAACGACTTGACCAACGACAACATCATGATGGGTACAGCGAAGTACCTCTCTCCTGAACAGGTACGGGGCAAGCGCCTCGACGGCCGCGCCGACCTGTACTCGCTCGGTCTCGTGCTGTACGAGTGCCTCGCCGGACGAGTGCCGTTTCTCGGCGAGACCGACGCTGACACCGCGTTGGCACGACTGCAACGCGATCCCACCGACCTCGCACAACTGCGGGCCACCTTGCCGACCGAGCTCGTGGTCGTGGTCCATCAGCTGCTCGCGCGCAATCCAAACAGTCGCCCCGCCACGGGTGCGGATCTCGCCGCATCGCTCAAGCGCGCCGCTCAGGCTGGCCCGCCCGCGGTCGATCCGACGGGCGACGCAGCAGACGATGACCACGGCGGGGCGCAGCCGAGTGAGAAACCGACCCTGGCCAGCCGGTGGCGGGCAGCCCCGGCAGCCGCAGCCACTGCGGCCACGATGGGGCGGACTGCGCCGACCATTCCAGGCGAGATTGCGCCAGCCCCCGTCGATCCCACACCGCCGACTCGCGCGCCGCGCGGTGAGCCCGCACGCGAGCTCGCCGATCGACGTGCGCCGTCGGCGATCGTCGTCGGTGGCATCGTGGTGGTCGCGCTGGCGTTGATCGCCGTCCTGGTGGCCAGTCTTCGGTTCGGCAGCGACGACACCGCGTCGACCACAACCGCGCTGCCCAACGCCACCAACGACACGGCACCGCCGCCGAGCTCCCCGGGAGGGGCGCCACCACCATCGGTGCCGGCGACGGAGGCCCCGCTCGTGGCCGAACCCGCCTCGATCTCCACGATCACCGCGTTCGATCCGGAAGGCGACGGCACCGAGAACGACGGTGATGCGGTGCTCGCCGCCGCCGACGGCGACCCGACCACCTTCTGGCGGACGGTGTGTTACGCAGATCGGTTCATGGGCGCCAAGCGCGGCGTCGGGCTCGTCGTCAGCTTCGATGCACCGATGCAAGAAGCACTGTCGGTCGACGTACAGTCCGCCCCGTACCAGCTGCAGTTCTTCGCCAGCGACGAGGAGTCGGCGCCGACTGCGCTCGACGACTGGGGACCCGAGCTGGGTACTCGCGCCTTCGCCGCCGAACCGGGCACCGTCGTGTCGGCCACCCCCTCCGCCCCGGCTCGACACATGCTGGTGCTGCTCAACGAACTCGGCGCAGACGACACGTGTACGGGTACCAACCCGTGGCGCGGGCGCCTCGGCGACATCACTCCGGCAGGCTGAGGATGGCCCGGGCGCTCGACGACGCGGCGCTAGTCGAGGCTGCGCAGGCCGGTGACCGCTTCGCCCTCGACCAACTACTGCGTCGGCACTACGACCGTGTATTTGCCGTGTGCCGACGAATCGTCGGGAGCCAGCGCGACGCCGACGACGCCTGTCAAGAAGCGCTGATCAAGATCACCCGTAGCGTGCCCCGCTTCGACGGACGGTCGTCGTTCGGCACGTGGGCCTATCGCATCGCCACCAACGCGGCGCTCGACGAGTTACGCAAACGGCAACGCCGTCCGGTGCCCCACGACGACGACCAGTCCCCCGAGGCGGTCGATCCACGGGGGGCGCGCAACGTCGAACTCGTCGATGATCGGTTGGCGATAGACGCCGCCCTCACTGAACTGAACGACGACCTACGCAGCGCGGTGGTACTCCGCGATGTTGCCGACCTCGACTACCAAGAGATCGCCGCGGTCCTCGAGGTGCCGATCGGCACGGTCAAGTCGCGCATCGCCCGCGGCCGAGCCGCGCTCGCCGACGCGCTACGGATCGACGATCTGCCTGAACTCGATGGGAACCACCACCCAGACGGGAACCAATCGACTAGTTCGCAACGTCAAAACCCATCGACATGACCGACGACGCCACGCCCGACGACCAGCGCAACGACGCTCCCGACGCCGCACAGCCTGATGCCGCGTCGCGCGACGAGCTGGCCAGCGCGTACCTCGACGGCGAGCTCGACGACGACGCCACGTCGTCGGTCGAGGCCGATGACGACACGATGCGCGCCGTGCGGGCGATGACCAGCGCCAAGGCGCTGCTGGCCGACACTGATCCCGCACCAATCTCGATGCGCGAACGACACCTCGCGGCGGCCCTCGACGCCTGGGAACGGCTGCCCGAGCCCGAGCGACTTGGGGCCCGGCGCGACAGCACCCCGGCAGGCGTCGACGGTGCCGCCGCAGCCGGGGCCGCAGCCGTCACAGCTCCACCGACGCCCATGCGTCGACGTCGCACGCGCAACAACGCAGCGTGGCTGACGGCGGCCGCTGCCGCACTCGTGCTCGTGTTGGCGGGTGGGCTGATCGTGCAAACGGTGACCGACGACCGCGATGACAGCGATGACAGCAGTGATATCGCCACCGGCGACGTCACCAGCGACACGCTGCCCGCCACCGACGCGCAAACCCGTACGGTCGCGCCAAGCGCAACCGCCGAGTCGTTCGACGCGAGCGGCGAGGTGTTCACCGAGGAGGCCGACGATCAGGCAGTGGCCGCCGACACCGAGTCGACAGTCAGTGACGGTTCTCCCGCCGACGAAGCCGAAGACGCCGGGGAGGCAAGCGGAGCACTGGAGCTCGGACCCGACGACCGCGGGCCGCCTCCCGATACCGATCTCGAAGTGTTGAACACTCCCGATGACGTGGCGCTCTTCGCGGCAGCTGCCGTCGACGCCCCAACCGCGCCCGACATCGAAGACGACACGAGCGCTAGCGATGACGCTGCGGTCGACACGGACGCCGACGCCGACACGGACGCCGGCGCTGGCGCACAACCGGAGGACGCGCTCCCCGAACTCGCAGCCGAACCGTTGTGCGGGGCCGTCGATGTGGTCGTCGGCCGCGCCTTCTATGCCGGACAGCTGGCGATCATCGGCGTCGACAACGCCGCTGACGTGGCGTACGCCCATCTGCCAGAGACGTGCGTCGAGCTCGTCCGCGCGGCACTGCCGTAGTCGGGTCGACAACCAGCTAGCCTCGCCCGCCATGCCCGGCAATCCGCTGACCGACCCGAACTGGCCGCGGGAGACAACCGACACGATCGTCGAGTTCGTCGGGACGGTCCGCGAGCAGACCACGACCAAGGTCGTCTACGCCGCCCGCGCCGTCGTCTTCGGCTTGATCGCGGCGATCGTCGGCATGTTTACCGCGGTGCTGGTGGTCATCGGCCTGCTGCGCGGCGTCCAGGCGTTGTTCGATCTCGGCGTCAGTTCGCCTCGTGCGGTGTACCTGAGCTACTTCACCGTCGGTGGAATCTTCTGCCTGGTCGGAGCGTTTCTCTTTCGGAAGCGCAACGCCGAAACCGGCGTCTGACCACCAGAGCGCACGACCCTCCAGCGCACGAAACGGAGCCCCACGTGGTTCGCAAAGTCATCATCATCGGGTCCGGTCCCGCCGGGCTCACCGCAGCGGTGTATGCCGCCCGCGCCGATCTTTCTCCGCTGCTCATCGAAGGAGAGCCATCGAGCACCAGCGACCAACCGGGCGGTCAGCTCATGTTGACCACCGACGTCGAGAACTACCCCGGATTTCCCGAGGGCGTGATGGGTCCAGAGCTGATGCAGTCGATGCGCGCCCAGGCCGAACGGTTCGGCACGGAAATCCTGACTGAGAAGGTGACCAAGGTCGATTTCTCGTCCAGGCCGTTTCGAGTATGGGTACGCGACGACGAGTACCAGGCCGAATCCGACATCGTCAGCACTGGCGCCCAATCGTTGATGCTCGGACTCGAGGCCGAACAGCGACTGATCGGGCACGGCCTCTCCACCTGCGCGACCTGCGACGGATTCTTCTTCCGTGGCCAGCACATCGCTGTGGTGGGCGGCGGCGACTCGGCGGTGGAGGAAGCCACGTTCCTCACCAAGTTCGCCGACAAGGTGACGATCGTGCATCGCCGCGACGAACTGCGGGCCTCGAAGATCATGCAGCAGCGGGCGATGGACAATCCAAAGATCGAATTCGCCTGGAACAGCGTGGTCGAAGAGATCCACGGCGATGAGAAGGTCGAGGGAATGACCCTGCGCGACGTCAACACGGACGAAACGCGCCAGCTCCCGGTGACCGGGGTGTTCATCGCCATCGGCCACCGCCCGAACACCGACCTGTTCGTTGGGCAACTCGAGATGGACGCCGACAGTGGCTACTTGATCACCCAGGCCGACTCGTCGTACACCGATGTCGAGGGCGTCTTTGCCTGCGGCGACGTGCAGGACCACACGTACCGCCAAGCGATCACTGCGGCGGGATCCGGCTGTATGGCCGCCATCGACGCCGAGCGCTGGCTGGAAGCTGCCCACTGATCGCTCGACGCGGTTCGCTCAACCGCGATCGACCGCTCGGGAATGGGCGGCGTGTCCAGCGGGTTGATGCTGCTACGAACGCAACTGCGGCGGGTTCCGCCGACGTGTGAAAGGATCACCCCCATGGCAACCGGTATCACCAATCTCTCGACGGCTACGTTCGACGAGACCGTCAACGCTTCCGACAAGCCCGTCGTCGTCGACTTCTGGGCCGAGTGGTGCGGACCGTGTAAGCAGATCGCTCCGGTGCTCGAAGAGATCGCCTCACAACACGGCGAGCAGATCGCCATCACCAAGCTCAACGCCGACGACAATCCCGACGTGGCCATGAAGTACAACGTTATGAGCATCCCCACGCTGCTCGTCTT
>JBCBSO010000290.1:0-5696 GCA_039819205.1 Actinomycetota bacterium | reverse complement strand
GCTGAGCGCCAGGTGGGCGAGCGCCATGGGCGCGAGCACGGAGGCGAGGGGAAGCCCGCCAGGGCGACCGAGCCCAGTGAGTGGAGACGTGCTGAGCGCCAGGTGGGCGAGCGCCATGGGCGCGAGCACGGAGGCGAGGGGAAGCCCGCCAGGGCGACCGAGCCCAGCTAGGACGGCCAGGGGGCGTCACCGTTGGCGATGGCGGCGATCTGGTCGAGGGTGTAGCTCTCGAGGTAGGCACGCATGTGCTCGCCGGCGAGGTCCCAGATCTGTAGCAAGACGCATTGGCCCTCGTGGTCGCACGCGCCGTCTTGGTGTGGTTGCCCGAAGTCGCCGAGCGTGATCGGGCCATCGACGGCCGACACGATCTCGCTGAGCCGGATCTCTGCTGGTGGCCGCGCCAGCACGTAACCGCCGCCCACGCCGCGCTTGGAGCGCACCAGGCCGGCGCCCTTGAGGGCCAGGAGGATCTGTTCGAGGTACGGCTGAGGGAGCGCGGTCCGATCGGCGATGTCGCGCACCGACGTCGGTCCGCCCTCGTCGATGTGCAGGGCCAGTGACAACAGCGCCCGGCAGGCGTAGTCACCTCTGGTGGAGATCCGCACGGGGCCAACATAACGAGTCAATTGGAGCGACCATGCAATGTGGATCGACGTGGGAGGCTCGTAGTCGACTTGTCGCCAATTGCGGTCGCTCGGTGTTGTCGATCGTCCGTCGACGTGCTCAACTTGCAACCCGTGACCGATGGCGGGCCGATCGTTCCCGACTACGGCGGGCCCAACCTGCGTGGCATCATCCCGGCGCTGCTCGCTCCGACGGGCGACGCCGTGCCCGCGTGGATTCCCGCTGCCGCGGCCCAGGCCGATGCCGTCGTGCTATTGGTGCTCGACGGCTTGGGGTGGGACCAATTCGATACACGGCGGGCGCACATGCCAACGCTGGCCGGCTTCACGGGCGGCTCGATCCAATCGGTGGCGCCGACCACGACGGCGGCTGCGTTGACCTCGATCACCACTGGGTTGCCGCCGAGCGAACACGGCATCGTCGGCTACCGCTTTGCATTCGGCAGTGAGGTGATCAATGGGCTGCGGTGGACCGTGGGCGACACGAGCGTCCGGCGCTCGCATCCGCCGCGCGAAGTGCAGCCGTTCCCGCCGTTCCTCGGACACGCCGTTCCGGTCATCAGCCCCGCCGAGCTCCATCCGTCGGCGTTCAGCGAGGCCCATCAGCGCGGTGGTATCCCGGTCGGCTATCGCAGTCCGTCGTCGATCGCCGTCGAGGTCGCCGAACAGCTCGCCCGCGGTGAACAGCTCATTTATTGCTACTACGGCGGCATCGACAAGATCGCCCACGAGCGCGGGTTCGGACCGTTCTACGACGCCGAGCTGCGCTTCTCCGATGCGATCGTGGCGGAGATCTTGGCGGTCTTGCCGGCTCGTGCCGCGCTGTTGGTGACCGCCGATCACGGTCAGGTCGATGTCGGTGAACGCGTGCTGCACCCCAGCGACGCGCTGCTCGACCGCGTCGAGTTGCAGTCGGGAGAAGGCCGCTTCCGGTGGCTGCACGCCCGACCGGGTGCCGTCGATGACCTGGCGAATGCCGCTGCCGACGAATTCGGCGACGTGGCCTGGGTGGCCACTCGCGAGCAGGTCATCGACGAGCGGTGGTTCGGGCCCGTGATGTCGGCGCCGGTGGCCAGGCGTCTCGGCGATGTTGCGCTTGCTGCACGTGCGCCGGTGAGCTTCTACGAGAAAGCCGACTCTGGGCCGTTCGAACTCGTCTGCCGCCACGGATCATTGACCACGGCCGAGGTCGACGTGCCGCTTCTCGCCCACGCTGTTTGAGGGGTGGCGCGCAATGCCCGCGCGGACGCTAGAACAGAGGGATGTCCGACAGCCCAGACGCCGCGCCCGCTCCGATCCGCCCCGACGGGGTCGAGCCCCCGGTTGACGGTGTTGCGGCGGTCGCCGCCGCGGCGAGCGGCGCTGGCGAGTCAGCGGGCGACGAGACGCAGGGTGGGGCGATCACCGAGCCCGCCAAGGTCATGCGGATCGGCTCGATGGTGAAACAGATGCTCGAGGAGGTCCGCTCGTTGACCCTCGATGAGGCCTCGCGCGAGCGGCTGGCCGAGATGTACGAGCGTTCCGTCACCGAGCTCGCCGAGGCGTTGTCGCCCGACCTGGCCAATGAGTTGTTCAGCTTGGCGTTGCCGTTCGGGGGCGACGAAGCGCCCACCGAGGCCGAGCTCCGCGTGGCGCAGGCACAGTTGGTGGGGTGGCTCGAAGGTCTCTTCCACGGCATCCAAGCGACCCTGATGGCCCAGCAATACGCCGCACGCCAGCAGCTCGAACAGATCCGCCAGATCCCGCAACAGGGCCAGCCGCCAGTCGCCGGCGGCGAGCAACCCGGCGTGTATCTCTGAGCTGACGCGTCGCACGTAGTACTCGATGGCCGACTCGTTCACCCATCTCCACGTCCACACCGAATTCTCCATGCTCGACGGCGCGGCGCGCCTCGACGAGCTGGTGGCCAAAGCGGTCGAGGACGGCCAGCCAGCGATCGGGATCACCGATCACGGCAACATGTACGGCATCCTCGACTTCTACAAGGAGTGCCATCAGCAGGGGATCAAGCCGATCATCGGCACCGAGGCCTACATGGCCCACGACCATCGCAGCGAGCGCCCCGCACGAAGAGGACGAATCGACGATTCGGGCGGTGACACCGAAGGCGGCAAGAAGCTCTACTACCACCTGACGCTGCTGGCCGAGAACGACCGGGGCTATCGCAACCTGATCCAGCTGGCGAGCCTGGCGTTCATGGAGGGCTACTACTACAAGCCCCGGATGGACTGGGAGCTGCTCGAAAAGTACTCCGATGGCCTCATCGCCACCACGGGCTGCCTTGGTGGACACGTGCTGCAGTCGTTGCTCAAGGGTGACGAGCGCGGCGCCTTGGAGAAGGCCGCACGGCTACAGGAGATCTTCGGGCGCGACAATCTCTTCGTCGAGCTGCAAGATCACGGGCTAGCAGAGCAGCGGCGCACGAATCCGCAGCTGATGAACATCGCCAAGCAGCTCGGCGCACCGCTGCTGGCAACCAACGACAGTCACTACACACACCAGCACGACCACGAGGCGCACGATGCGTTGTTGTGTGTGCAAACCGGAGCGTTGCTGTCGGATCAGAATCGCTTCAAGTTCGAAGGCACCGAGCACTACCTCAAGTCGGCCGCCGAGATGCGCTACCTCTTTCGCGAGGTGCCCACGGCATGCGACAACTCGTTGTGGATCGCCGAGCGGGCCAACGTCGAGATCGAGTTCGGCAACCCGCAGTTGCCGAACTTCCCGCTGCCCGAGGGTTTCGCCGACGACGCGGCCTATCTCCGTCACCTCACCTACGAGGGCGCGCAGAAGCGGTGGGGTGAGGAGCTGTCGGCCGAGGCGCAGGAACGGCTGGCCTACGAGCTCAAAGTGATCTGCGACATGGGGTTCGCCTCGTACTTCTTGATCACTTGGGACCTCATCCGCCATGCGCGCGAGGCAGGGATTCGAGTTGGTCCGGGGCGCGGCTCGGCGGCGGGGTGTGCGGTGGCCTACTGCTTGTGGATTACCGACCTCGACCCGATCCGCTACGACCTGCTGTTCGAGCGGTTCCTCAACCCGAGCCGGGTGTCGATGCCCGACATCGACATGGACTTCGACTCGCGCTACCGAGACGAGATGATCCGCTACGCAGCCGAGCGCTACGGGCGCGATCACGTGGCCCAGATCATCACGTTCGGCACGATCAAGGCGCGCAACGCTGTGCGCGATGCGGCTCGTGTGCTCGGGTTCCCGTACGGGCTGGGCGACAAGGTGGCTAAGGCGATGCCGCCGCTGGTGATGGGTCGTGACACGCCGCTCAAGTACTGCTTCGAGGAGCATCCGAAGTACGTCGACGGCTACAAGGCCGCCGCCGACCTACGGGCGATGTACGACGCCGACCCCGACGTGAAGCGAGTCGTCGACGTCGCCAAGGGGCTCGAGGGGCTCAAGCGTTCCGATGGCATCCATGCCGCTGCGGTGGTGATCACCAAGGATCCGGTCACCGACTACCTGCCGATCCAGCGCAAACCCGAGTCGGGGAAGGACCCCGATGAGGCCCCCGTCGTCACCCAGTACGAAATGCACGGCGTCGAAGAGCTCGGCCTGCTCAAGATGGACTTTCTTGGGCTGCGCAACCTCGACGTGATCACCGACGCCGTCGAGATGATCGCCGGCTCGCGCGACCCGGGGTTCTCGATCGAAGCGATCGCCCTCGACGATCAGGCGACCTTCGAGTTGCTGTCGCGCGGCGACACGATCGGCGTCTTTCAGCTCGAGTCACCACCGATGCGGCAGCTGCTCAAGGCGATGGCCCCGAGCTCGTTCGAGGACGTGTCCGCTGTGCTCGCGCTGTACCGGCCGGGGCCGATGAGCGTCAACATGCACTACGACTACGCCGACCGCAAGAACGAACGAGCGCCGGTCGAGTACTTCCATCCCGATGCCGAGGAGGTGCTGTCGGACACGTTCGGCCTGATGATCTATCAGGAGAGCGTGATGCGGGTGGCGCAGAAGTTTGCGGGCTACTCGCTCGCCGAAGCAGACAACCTTCGTAAGGCCTGTCTCCCAGCAGGCACGAAGCTGCTGACCAAGTCCAGGGGTTATGTCCCGATCGAACGCGTGATGCAGCTGTCCGACCGAAGCGTTCAGACGATCGACACCACTGCGGCAACCTCCCGGTACGCAGAGGTCGAAGACGTGTGGTCGGTCGGGATGAAGCAGACGTACCGGATCACCACGGCGACCGGTTACCAGATCGAAGCGACCGCAGAGCATCCGTTCCTGGTCGAGGACCGTTGGACCGAGCTCGGCTCCGTTCGGCCCGGTGACCTCGTCGCGGTCGCCGGTCGAACGACGACCAACGGTGGAGCGAAGGTCTCACCAGCTGAGGCGGAACTCGCCGCGCTGCTGATCTCGGAGGGGTACACGCCGGACCCCGACGGTCCCTATGGCCGAGCAGCTCACTTCTGCAACACCGATCCCGAGTTGCTCGACACGTTCCGCAGTGCGTTTCGGGTGCACTTCGGCCACGATCCGTCGCGTGCCGAACACGTCGGCTCGGTGACATCGATTCGTTTGTCCCGCGACGAGTTGCGCAGCCTTCGCCCGATCATCGGCTCATTCGGTACGGCCGAATGCAAGACCATTCCCGAACGCATAGTGAACGCACCGCGGGAGCGAATCGCGCGTTTCCTAGGTCTGTATTTCTGCGCCGACGGGTGGGCTGACGCGAGCGGCGCCCATTTCGGTTCGAAGAGCCGATCGGTCTGCATGGCGATCAAACGCATGCTCCTGCGGTTCGGCATCATCGCCAACCTCGGCTCGCGAGATCTCGGGCGACACGGCAGGCATTGGGTGGTATCGGTCTGTGACAAGGGCCACGCGAGGGCGTTCATCGACGTCATCGAACCTCACCTCACCGCGAACAAGGCCGCCAAGGTCGAGACGCGCCTGCGTGATTGGCACGCCACTACCGGGGCGAGCGCCACAAACATCGGTATCCCGACCACCTTCGTCGCTGCGGAGCTCGATCGGCGGTGTTCGGTGACTGGCCGCTCGAAGCGATCGCTCGGGGTCGACGGTGGCGGTCTGTTCACGACGAAACTGGTG
>JBCBSO010000289.1:0-5701 GCA_039819205.1 Actinomycetota bacterium | reverse complement strand
AGGACGGGGCGAACGACTGCACCGACCTTTGCCGCGCGTGTGCACGTCCACCAGGTCGCCGAGGGTGGACGCAGCGCGCCGCTCAACGTGGCGCTCGAGGCCGCTCGCGGTGAGTACGCCGCAGTCCTCGACGACGACGATGTCGTCACGTCGGAGTGGGTCGCAACGTTTAAGCGTCTCGCTCGTTCCGCACCGGGGCGCGTCGTGCGCGCTGGTGTCGTCGCCCAGTGGGTCGAACGACGCGCCGCCACCGTTGGGTTCGAGACGGTGAGCGGATTCGAAGCGATGTATCCGCCGGGCCTCGACGTGGTCGACACGATCCGCGCCAACCGCTCGCCGCCGTGTTCGTATGCGGTACCGCTCGGCGCGGTGCGCGCCCTCGGCCTGGAGTTCGACGACTCGTTGCGGGTGTGTGAGGACTGGAAGTTCGAACTCGAGGCGCTACGCGTGTGCGGGGCAGTCAGCGACCCCACCGTGACCAGCGTGTACCGGCGGTGGGTCGACGGCGGGTCGGCTGCCGAAGAAGCGCGGCAGACGTGGATCGACGACCACGAGCGGGTGATCGACGATCTCGACCACACCCCAACGCTGCTGCCGCCCGGATCGCTCCGGCGCATCCACCAGCTCTACGAACGCATCGAAGCGCTCGAGCGAGAGCTGGGTCGCCGGGCCCCCGACGACCTCCCGCACCAAGAGGGGTGATGTAACGGTGGTGTCTGACACCGTGTAACGGGCGGGCCGTTACACCAAGGGCGAGCGGCCGGACACGCCGGCGCCGGCAATCGACCACGTCGGACGCATCGTCATGATGCCCGCGGTTTCGCGCACGTCGCCGGCGAGCACGTCGAAGCTCACCGCGTTCTGAATGTGGTCGAACACATGCTGGCGGCCGAAGCCGGTGACCTCGGTGTGCAGCACATGTGGCCCCGGCACCAACGCGATGTTGTCGAGACGGATGTCGACCGTCCCCGAGCCAGACACGGTGGCGGGGACCTCGCCCACGTCGCGACTCGACGGGAACGTGACGATCGCGCCGCCGAGGCGACCGATCGTGATGGCGAACACCGGGTTTTCGATGGACGCATCGGCACTGAAGTGCAGACGTACGTCGACCGTGTCGCCGGTGCGCACATGCGTGGTCGGTTCGCCGTCGACGTGCAGCTCGACCTCGTCGACTCGGATCTCGCCCGAGCCGCGGCGAGTGCTCTCCATCGAACGGTCGACCTCGGCGTCGGTGAGCATCTTCTCGGTGTAGGTGTCGACGAGATCGGCCGGGTCGCCGCTTCCGGCGATCTCGCCGTGCTCCAACCAGATCGCCCGGTCGCAGAAGTTGCGCACGCTGCCCATGTCGTGGGTGACGAGCACGATCGTGCGGCCCTGCTCGCGGAACTCGACGAACTTCTGCATGCACCGCTGCTGGAACGTCACGTCGCCGACCGCGAGGATCTCATCGATGATCAGCAGCTCGGGGTCGACGTTGATGGCGACGGCGAAGGCCAGCCGGACGTACATCCCCGACGAGTAGGTCTTCACCGGTTCGTCGATGAACTCGGCCAGGCCGGAGAAGTCGACGATTTCGTCGAAACGCTCGGCGATCTCGCGTCGCGTCATGCCGAGGATCGCCGCGTTGAGGAACACGTTGTCGCGCCCGGTCAGCTCGGGGTGAAACCCCGCGCCGAGTTCGAGCAGCGCCGACATCCGCTTCTGCACAGCGACCGATCCCGATGTCGGCTGGAGGATTCCTGCCATGCACTTGAGCAGCGTTGACTTGCCCGACCCGTTGTGGCCGATCACGCCGAACGCTTCGCCCTCGCTCACCTTGAACGACACGTCGCGCAGTGCGAAGAACTCCTCGACGTCGGCGTTGCGGCGGCGCTTGGTGATCAGCTCCTTCAACGAGTTGACACGCTCGGCTTGGGTGCGGAACGACTTGCTCACGCGATCGACGGTCAAGACGGTGCTCATCGCAGCTCCCTCTCCATCACAGTTCCCTCACAACTCTTCCGCGAACCGGGGCGACAGCTTGCCGAAGATCCAGGTGCCAAGGGCAAACACGGCGACGGACACCACGATGAGGTGCAACCATCGTTCGGCACTGGGGAATCGGTTGTCGTACAAGATGTTGTGCGAGGCGCGAATGAAACTGCCGGTTGGGCCCCAATTGGTGATCGCCTGGAGCGTCGGATTGGAGATCACGCCGGGCTCGTAGATGATCGGTGTGGCGAAGAACAGCACCTGGGCAACGATGCCCCACAGATAGTTGATGTCGTTGAAGAAGACGTTTGTCGCCGCCAGTGCCAACGCCACGCCGGTGGTGAACAGCGCCATGAGGGCCATCAACGGAATCATCAGCGGGAGCCACGGCAGCACCATGCTGCCGAAGATCAACAGGGCGACGGTGAGGATCGCCAGCTCGATGGCGAACGTGACGCCCTGCGCAATCACCACGGAGTACACGAGGTGCTCGTGGGGGAACGGCACCTTCTTGATCAGGCTGGCGTTGGCGTCGACCGCACCGATCGCGGTGGTCACCGAGATCGAGAAGAACTGGAACGGCAGGAGTCCGCTGAGGAAGTACAGCGGAAAGATCTCGAGCCCGCTGGGATCGCCGACCGGCGGTGTTGCGTTGAACACCGTGAGGAACACGAAGCTGTAGATGACGACCTGGCTGATCGGGTTCAGCAGGCTCCACGCCCAGCCCAGGATCGACTTGCGATAGCGGGTGCGTAGCTCCTTCTGCGACAGCAGGTACAGCAGGTTGCGGTGGGCGACCGCCGTGCGCAGCGACATGACGGCCGGTGAGCCTACTGGCGGGTTCTGCGAGCACTCTGGACATCGGTCACCGATGGCTCGGGCCGCCTGGCCTGCTCTGCGACGATGTCGTGGTGTCGGATCCACGGCTGGTGTTTGTGCTGTCGCCGTACCAGAACGCGTTCTTCTTCGAGATCGCCGACGCGCTCGTCGATGCGTCGCACGCCAATTCGATCAACGCCGTTGTCGTCACCGAGCCGGGCACGCACGATCCGGCCGACACGGACGTGTTCGTCCTGCTTCCGCCGCACGAGTACGCCACGCTGGAAGGCACTGCTTTCGTCGACGACACCCAAGTGGCGGCACGCACGATCGGCATCAGCGCCGAGCAACCGCATCAGCGTTTCTTCGCCCACAACGCGCAGATCGCGAGTGGGTTGGGAGCGGTGTTCGACTTCAGCCAGTTGGCCGTCGACGCCTACCGGACGCACGGCGTCGCCGCAGACCGGCTCGTGTTCGGTCATGTCCCCGCGTGGGATCGGTCGGCGGAGCGCAACCGGGACGTTCCGGCGCTCTACTTCGGTAATCAACGGCCGCGTCGTCTCTCGGTGCTGGCCGGTGCAGCCGACGCACTCGTGCGCCACGACGCTCGGCTGCTGATCTCCGACAATGGCGAGCCCAACCGATCGTCGTCGCCCGCCTTCGTCGCCGGGGAACAGAAACGAACCCTCCTGGGACGAACCGAGCTCGTCCTCAACATCCACCAGAGCGACGAGCCGTACTTCGAGTGGCTGCGAATGATCGACGCCGTGCACGGCGGTGCAGCGTTCTTGTCGGAGCGCTCCGTCGCCGACGAGCCGTTCGTCGCGGGCGAGCACTATCTCACCTTCGAGACGGGCGAACTCGGGACTCGCCTCGATGAATTGGTTGGCGACGTGGCGGTCGCCGACGTAGCTCGACGGGCCCACGAGCTCGTGGCGTCGATGCCGTTGGCCACCACCGTCGCTCCGCTCATCGCCCGGGCTGGCGAACTCGTCGCCGCGTCGCGGGCACCGGCGGCGCTGCCGGCACGAGAGCGCACGGCAGCGATCGGCCGAGGGCGCGCCGACCCCGTGCCGCGCGCCGCATGGTCGCCGGGAACCATCGACTCGCTGCTCGATCGCGCCCGTCGGCCGATTCAACTCGTGCCCGATGGCGCCACGTGGCGAGTTGAGTCGGGCGACGTCATCAACCGATTTGCGGGGTATCCGGCCGTCGCGGTGGGTGCATCGGGTCGAGGCGCTGACGGCAGACAGACACTGGAAGGGTTCTGGCCGTGGGAACCCTGGCGGCTCACCCATGCCCAGCATCTGGGTCGCACGATGATCGTTTCGCCGTCGTTGTATCGCACGGCACAGCGGTGGCTCGCTGGCGAACCATGGGCTGACGTACTGCCGCATCTCGCCGTGCAGGTGTTCGCCGCTGCGCATGGGCTCGAGCTCGCCCACTGGTCAGCGCCGATCATCGACCTCGGCGACGTACCAGCAGACCCCGACGCGCAACTCGAACCCGCAGTCGCCGGTCGCGTCGCGACCATTCTGCAGCCCTGATCGGCGTACCCTGCCGCCGTGCGCCGCGCCCTCGGATTCCTCCATGTCCCCAAGGCAGCCGGGAGCAGCCTGTCCGACGCGCTCCGGCGCGCCGCGCTCGATGCCGGCCATCGGGTGGCGTCGCCGGTGATGGACGCCACGCTGTTCGGGTCGTTCGACGACTTCGCGGCGATGCCGGCGGCGACGCAGGCGATGATCGAGCTCGACCCGATGCGGCTGGCCGATGCCGACACCGTCGTCGGTCACTATTCGCTCGCCAGCCTGCGGCACGGCCGCACCGATGGCGACATCGTGTGCGTGCTGCGCGAGCCGCGGGCGCGGCTGTTGTCGCTGTATACGTTCTGGCGCAGCTGGACACCAGCGCAGCACGCCGCGTGGGATCCGTACGACTCGAGTCGGCGGGCGGCGCACGGTGCGCTCGATGTCACGCTCGCCGACCCAGCCATGGCGCCGCAGGTCGACAACGTGGCGGCCCGGCTGCTCCTGGCAGGCGACCAGCGAGTTCCCGCCGACCGGCCGATCGACGAAGCTGACCACGGTGCGCTCGCCGACGAGGCATTGGCCCGCCTCGCCGCGCTGGGACACGTCGACACGGTGGAAGCGGGCGACGTTGGGTGGTCGCGGATCAGCGCGTGGGTGGGAGTGGATCTGGCCGTGGACCGACACAACGTGACACCACCCGGCGCGCCGGTCGACGCCGAGGATCTTGGCGCAGCGTCGGCGGCGATCGAGCGCTACACCGCCATCGATCAGCGGCTCTGGCGAGCCGCAATATCGGCGCACGAACCGCACGCGAGCGGTGAAGAACTCCGGAGGCGCAGCGATGCGGCGTACGCACGGCAACGTGCGCGCGTCACCTAACCGGACAGCAGGGCTCCTGTCAGGTCCGGAAGCGTCGGCGCATTGCCGCGAGCGGTTCGTCGATCGAACCGGCGCTGATGCGGTCGGGGGCATCGGCGGTGTACACGCCGGCCAGCGCCGGCAGCGGGGCGAGATCGTTGCAACGAGCGAGCCGGACGACGAGGTCCCAGTCGATGAACCGCGTCAGCGACTCGTCGAACCGCAGTTCAGGGTGATCGCGGCGCACGGCGACGGCGCCGAGGTCAATCGAGTTGTTCACGACCAACCGATCGACCTCGAGCGGGTCGGTGAACTGCACGAACGGTCGTGAATTGTGATCGCCGTCCGAGCGCACGGTGGCCCCGTACAGCGCACGGGCCCCGGCCTGTCGGCCGACATACTCGGCGATCGCGCGGAGCCACACCGGGTGCATCACATTGTCGTCGTCGAGGAACGCCACCCACTCGCCGGTCGAACCGTCAACTCCGGCGTTGCGCGCCGCGGCGGCGCCGACGCCCTCG